>JAUCCO010000004.1:0-56866 GCA_034676125.1 Bacteroidia bacterium | reverse complement strand
CCCAACTAAATCAAGTAGTTCGATTTTTCAAATTTTCTATTGATTAATTTGGGTTTAATTAGTCTTTTTTTTTCTATGATATTAATAACAGGCTAAATAGATTTGGCTGTAGTGCTATCTTCATGGAATATTGTTTCCATCTAAGTATTTTTTTATTAGTAAGGTTCATGCCTTATGTAACAATAATTAGAGCGAAATAGGTGTCATGATAAACTTTTGTAATTTGGTTATCAATAGAATAGTTTATCTACTTAGTAAAAGTTATTTACGCTTAAATAATAGTATGTTTGATGTACTATCTAATAATTGCCAAAATTCACTTTGTCTAAGTGTATCCAAGCATTGTTTATAGTTTTCTTTTAATGGATAAGTATTGGTTTTAGGTGCCAATAAAATGTAGTTCGCATTAATAGTATTTGGAAACATGTAGATGTGCGTTCTATTTGCTAGATGCGGAACTAATACGTTTTGTGCCGAAATAGAATCTATATTATCAAACACATAATTTTCAAGGTCTACATGTAATTGTTTAAAATCAAAATCTGTTGTATAATGAGTTTTGTCGTAAAACATAACTGTACTTTTATCATACCATGTTGAAACCCTGTTTTCTAATTTAGCATAAGTATAGTACCCTGTGCAAAGCGCCACACCAAATGCCAAGTATGTTTGTGTTTTGATGTTTTTTATGGAGGTTATAAAAACTGCTGTACATGCTGTTAATACTGGTACAAACTCTATGCTGTAATGATAATTAATGCCCCACCGAGCTGGGTCGGTGTTAAATAATTTTTGCGCATAAATAGGAATCAACATTACCAAAAATTGTGGCCTGTATAACATAAAAATTCCACCACTAATAAGTACTGAAAAATGCAATTCGGATTTTATGCCGTTGTATATTCCTTCACTCGAATAATTTTCGAACAACAAACTAAATAAGTAGCCCGGTTTATTAATCACATTTCCTAAAATTTCTGCAGGTGTGGTACCTAATGATTTGTACATGCTATCATACAAATACCCAGCACCAGGCTCTTGAAACAATGGAATAAAAAACTTTACTACGGCCACAAAATACACTGCCGAAACACCCGTTAAAACAAAAAACAACTTGCGTAATTTTTCATCTTTATAATAATGTAATGCCAAACCTAAGCATATAAAAATACCGTACAAGGCCATGTTTTCTTTGCTCAGTAAAATTAGTGCCCACATTAAAAGTAGTGGTTTTATTTTTCGCTGTTGGGCAAATACCATTAGCCAAGGTACTATCATGGCGGCTGTAATGTTGTTATGAAAATCAAACGACAAAGCAGAGTATACACCCCACATGCCATAAAACTGAATTAATATGGCTATTGATAATAAGTTATTGTTGCTATGCAATTGTGCAAATCGCATGGCGCCTAAGCCACCAACTAGTATAAATGCTATTTGTAAAATAAGCAGAGTATAGCTGCCAAATATCCAATACAATGGCGAAAAAATAAAGAATACCGGTTCGAAATGATCAGCAAATGCATTAAATATTAGTGGCTGCTGAATGGTGGTGTAGTTTAATTTGAAGTGCGAGTAGGAGTACAACATATTATTGTAAATACCCAAATCAAAAGCATACGTTCTAAACAAATAATGGTTTAATAATGATATGCTGCAAAATATCAAACCAAACAAACCTACTATGATGTAGATGCTTAATTTTTGTTTGGCGGTATATGGCTTAAATAACATGGTATAATAATAGTTAATCCTCGTCTGACTCAATTAGAACCCCATTTTCATCAAACAAAATAGAATCGTTTTGTAAGGTATCTGCGGTAATTTTTATAAATCCTTTTGCGGGTCCTGTAATGGAAATATGATGGGTAAGTCCCATAGTATCTTCTTGCATCAACACATTACGCCTAATCATTAATCCTGCAAGTGTTTGAAAATGTCTTCCAACATGATCTTTTAATGCGCCATCTTTACCAAAACGCCACATAAACTTTTTAGGACTAGGAATAATTATTGCTAAATACATGGCTTCACTTAATGTTAAATCACTTGCAGATTTGTTAAAATAAAACCTAGCAGCTTCTCCAACTCCATATACATTTGGTCCCCATTCTATAATGTTTAAATATACTTCAAACATGCGCTCTTTACTGCTAAGTCGGTTGTTTTCTAAAATATAAACCAACAATATTTCTTCGAGCTTGCGCGACAATGTTTTTTCGCGTGTTAAAAATACATTTTTTACAAGCTGCATGCTAATGGTACTTGCGCCACGAACAAAACCTTTTTTACGAATATTTTTAATAATGGATTGACGAAATGCTTCATCAATAAAACCACGGTGGTAAAAAAATGAAGGATCTTCGGTTGTTAATACGGCCTTTTTAAGCAGGGGAGATATTTGATCTATAGGAACAAAATTTGGGTTATTGTAACTCACATCTATATTGCGTTGCACCCTTCCATTTTCCATGGCTTGATAAACAAATTCGCCATTTAGTTTACTTAAATTAGCTTCGCCATACTTGGTAATTCGTAAGCCTTCTTTTTCTAAACTACTTTCAAAAACTAAATCACGTGGGTTGTTTTCGTTGTATAAAAAATCAAGTCGGTAACTAAAAGTACCTTCGGCCTCCATGCCTTTAAAATGGTTAAACAAACCTTCGGGCAGCGAGTAAATAAAATCTTGCGCAGTGGTTTTTTCAATCACTACATTTAGTTGATAAGTAGTATCTGGTCCGCGTTGGTATTTTATAAATGGATGTACTTTTATTTTATTAAAAGTGATGGTTGATGTGCTGTCAAGCGACACAAAATTACTTCCAATTTTAAAAGTATAATCAAGTTCGGCTTTTTCTATAATTACATCTTTTTTAGCAATTTTTGGATGGTTAATTAAAAAGTTATATGTGCTGGCCAATCCTGTTACTACTAACTCATTGTTGCTTAAATCAACACCTTTTAAGTTAAATCTAATATTATCAAAACCTGCAATCAACCCAAACCTTTCGGTTATGTATGGTATTAAAACTTTGCCTGTATCGTTGTTGGTTAATTGTATATCGGCCTTTTTTTGACTAGGAATGGCAGTACCACTTAATTGCCAATTTTGGGTAAACAATCTGCTATCAATACTATCTTTAAAACTGCTTACTGCAATGTTTGAATTTAGTTGTTGGTTAATTAAAGCAAGGTTATTTAACCTTACATTGATGTGCTGTTTAAAATCAGTAACCTTTACATCAAAATTGGTAATTTGTAAATCGCTTGGTATAAAATTTAGCACTTTACTAATTAGTTTATAACCAGTTTTAGCCAAATTTTTATCCGTTGTTTTTTCAACATTGGTAACAGTGCTGCTATCTTTTGAATTTAAAAACGCACTTACATTTCGACCACGCTCATCATTAACCCAATTTAAATAGCCATCATTTACATGTAATTCGCCCAAGCGAATATCGCCCAAAATTGCATACCTTAACTTAACACTTGTGGTAACTTTAGCTGCAAATAATATGCTATCGTGGTTGGCTGGTTTTAATGAAACGTTATTAAACTCAACCGTAGTTAATCCTGTAAAATGAGCATCTTTAATGCTTAAAGTAACATTAAATTTAGTCTTTACTTTTTGGCTAATTTTTGCAATAGCCTCGGTTAGTAAATAATTGCGTAGCGCAAAAAACGAAATTATGCCTAATAACAAAAAAACACCGGCTGTTATAGCCAGTGTTATAAAAATACGTTTTATGCGTGTAAAATTACTCACTAGTGATTGGTTTGGTAATTAACATTATACATGCATTACTTCTGCTTCTTTTGCAGTAGTTAAATCGTCAATTCTTTTATTGTAAGCATCGGTAGCTTTTTGCACATTAGTTTCACCTACTTTGGCTTCATCTTCTGGCAAACCTTCTTTTTGCAAACGTTTAATGGTTTCGTTTGCATCTTTGCGCAAAGTTCTACCAGTTATTTTTGCATTTTCAGCTTCGTTTTTTACTTTTTTTACTATTTCTCTTCTGCGCTCTTCGGTAAGTGGTGGTAATGTTACCCTAATCATGGTACCATCATTACTTGGGTTAAAGCCTAGGTTTGATATAATAATACCTTTTTCGATGGCTTGTAACATGTTTTTTTCCCAAGGCTGAATTGCTAAACTTTTTGCATCAGGAGTATTTACATTGGCTACTTGGCTTAGTGGCACAAGGCTTCCGTAATAATCTACCTTTACTGCATCAAGCATACTTGGATGTGCTTTACCTGCACGTATTTTGCTAAATTCAGTTGCAGCATGGTCAATTGCTTTGTCCATTGCCTCTTTTAAATTGTCTAATACTTGTTTTAAACGTGGATCGCTCATATTCAGTTTTATTAATATTTTTAAATAAATAGTTTGGGTTTAGCTAACTAAAGTACCAATGTTTTCGCCTTTACAAACTTCTAAAAAATTACCCTCTTTGTTCATATCAAACACTACAATTGGTAATTTATTTTCTTGGCACAAAGTAATTGCTGTTAAGTCCATAACGTTTAAACCTTTTTGGTAAACTTCGCTATAACTTACTTTTTCGTAACGAGTTGCAGTAGGGTCTTTTTCAGGGTCGGCACTATAAATTCCATCAACCCTAGTACCTTTTAAAACCAAGTTGGCTTCAATCTCTACAGCACGTAAACTTGCAGCGCTATCGGTAGTAAAATAAGGGTTTCCGGTGCCAGCTCCAAATATTACTACACGTCCTTTTTCTAAGTGTCTCAATGCACGTCTGCGAATAAAAGGCTCACAAATTTGCTCCATTTTAATGGCACTTTGCAAACGGGTTTTAATACCAGCTTTTTCTAAAGCACCTTGTAAGGCCATGGCATTAATTACAGTGGCCAACATGCCCATATAATCACCTTGTGCCCTATCAACAATACCTCCCGAAACACCTTGTACACCTCTAAAAATATTTCCGCCACCAATAACAATTGCTACCTGCACACCTTGGTCGGTTACCAATTTAATATCCGCTGCATATTGCTCTAATATTTTGGGGTCGATACCATACTGCTGCGAACCCATTAACGATTCGCCACTTAACTTTAGAAGAACTCTTTTGTATTTCATTTTTTGGTTGGTAAATGCGTCTGCAATTTGCAATATTTACAGCTATCAGGCAAATTTTGTTTGCTAAATAATACTTGCATCAATTCAAATCAAAAAATGCCTTCTTAATCAGGTGATTTTATTAGCTTTAATTGATTAGTGCCAATCTTACTAGTTTTATTAGCTAATTGTGTGAACAATAACCAATAAAATGGAATAGTTCAATGAATAATATCTTAAATTTAAAATCGCTAATCTCTTTTCAATAGTTTTTTTATTATTTATTTGCCTAAATTTTAATTATTTATGAAACGAATTTTATTAATATCTCTAATCCTTACTTTAAGTATTAAAAGTAGTATTGCACAGTCTACAAAAAAACTACAGGATAACTGGTGGCAGCCTTTTGGATATATAGATGAAGTAGAACGAGGTGGTAATACAGCATTTATCTCAGGTTCATTTACATACGTTGGTCCAATGAATGCTTATGGTGCAGAAATATCTTTGAATGATATGGAGCCCGCTATATCATTTGCAAAACCAAATGATATAGTTACGTCTGCAATATCAGATGGAAATAATGGTTGGTACATTGCCGGGATTTTTACATCGGTTTCTGGTCAGGCACGAAGCGGATTAGCTCGGATAAATAGCAATGGCACCTTAAATCCCTGGAATCCATCTCCAAACGGAAGAGTAAAATGTTTGTCTTTAAATAACGGAATAGTTTATGTTGGTGGTAATTTTACGCAGGTAGGAAGTGAAGCTCGTTCGAGGATTTGTGCAATAGATACATTAGGAAATATATTGCCATGGAACCCAATTGCTAACAGTGATGTTTATGCAATTACAAGTACAGATAATAAAATAATTGTAGGAGGTGCTTTTACTAATATTGGCGGCCAATCAAGAAATCGCATAGCAGAGTTAGATATTGTTTCTGGATTGGCAACGGCATGGAATCCTAATGCTAACGCCAATATTAATTGCATATTAGTAGTAAAAAACAAAGTGTACGTTGGAGGCAATTTTACTTCTATAGGTGGCCAAAGTAGAAATAGAATTGCTTGTTTAGACATAACTTCAGGAGCGGCTAGTCTTTTTAATCCTGACGCAAATAACTTGATAAATTGCATGTACATGAGTGATGGAGTATTGTATGTTGGTGGTGGTTTTACAACAATAAAGAGTTCAGTTAGAAAATTATTCGCAATGTTAGATACCGCGTCTGTTGGAGCTGTTTTGTCAACGAATGTAGGATTAGCTACTTATGGTGGAACTGCTGTATATAGTATTTCAGAAGGCAACGGGGTTATTTATGTAGGCGGAGATTTCCAAGCGCCATCAATCGGTGGGCTTGTTGTTATAACTAAAACGGGGATTATGTTACCAAATGAGACACCAGCATTAAACTCTAATCATACAATCTATTCCATTGTAGCAAATAATGAAAAAATGTTTTTTGGAGGCGATTTTAAATCCATAGGAGGTTTGAAGCAAGATAAAATAGTGGCTATAGACCTAATTACTGGAAGGGCAAAAAGAGATTGGAAAATACCTACTATAACTGGGTTTATTTCAGGAATGACTTTGCATGATAGTCTTTTGTATATTGGAGGTGACTTTACGGGGTTTAGAACTAATTTAGCGGCTGTAAACATAAGGACAGGTTTGCCAGCATCCTTAAATATTGCTGGTATTAACGATGGTGTTTATAAAATGATTTATAATGATGGTAAATTATATATTCTTGGATCTTTTACCGCAATAAACTCAATGTCAAGGAGAACTATTGCAGTGATAAACTTAGCAACAAATGATGTAGATGCATTTACACTTGCAATGAATTATGGAAATGTTAAAGATATTGAAATTTCAGGAGACACGCTTTGGGTGGTTGGTAGTTTCACCTCAATTAGTGGACAAAATAGAAATAATATTGCAGCTGTTAATAAAACAACTGGGTTGCCTTATAGTTGGAACTGTAATGTAAATAATACTATATATGACATTGAAATGAAAGACAGTTTAATATACATTGGAGGTATATTTACGAATGTTGGAGGAATTACAAGAAATAATCTTGCAGCAATAAATAAAAATACTGCAACTACAAATTCTTGGAATCCAAATGCATCTGGTAGTGTTTCAATATTAAAGATATTAGGTCCAGACATATATGTCGCAGGGAACTTTAAAACCATTAATGCTCAACCGAAGAAATTTCTTGCTGCATTTAGTTTACAGGGCGACAGTATGATTAGCACACCAATTGTTAATAGTGACATTAATGATATTTATATAGATGATGATATAACTATTTATGGTGGAGATTTTGATACTATTGCAGGAAAACCAATGAATAAATTGGCTACGTATTTAAATACTTGTAAAGCATTAGTTAACAGCAGTTATCGTAGCCCAATATGCCAAGGCGACACAGTTTCATTATACACAAAAGAAGGGGTTGAATATACTTACCAATGGATGCGTAATGGTAATGAGATTGTTAATGCTAAATCGAATAAATATAAAACCGTTGAATCAGGTACGTATAAAGTTTTAGTAACAAACACTGAATTAAACTGTAGTGATACTTCTGAAAATATAATTATTAATATAAACCCTAGAACGTATGCTTATTTAACGCCTGCAACGGATACTGCATTTTGTTTGGGCAGTCCATTTAAATTAACTGTTGATTCCAATGCTACTGTAGCCGCTATTCAATGGTATAGAAATAATACGATCCTTTCACTTGGTAAAACAAGTATAGCAAATGTAAATGGCAATGGAGCATACAAGGCAGTTCTTACAAATATATTCGGCTGCGTTGATAGTTCAAAAATTGTTAATGTTACAAGAAATTCTGTTCCATCAAAACCTGGTTTTCGCTATTACAAGGGAACAGTAATTTGCGGAATGGATAGCTTACTAATTAGTTCTAGTGGCGCTAAAAAAAATGATTTATCTTATCAGTGGATGCATAACGGAGTAGTGATTCCTTTTGCTACAGATACTTTTTTTTATGCTTTGGATAGTGGAAAATATAGTGTAAAGGTTCAAAATGTTTATGGATGTTCAGACTCTGGATATACAACATTAAGTAAGGGAGAACAGCCCAATGTTCAAATATTAAGTAGCGCAGGTGATAACATTTGTGTAGGTATGTCAACCTTGTTTTATTACCAAGATAGTATAGTTAAGCCGCTTGCCAACTATACATGGATAAAAAACGGTTACTCCATTGGAGGCAATAAGCCATCAATTAACCGATCTGATATTGGAACATATAGTTTGTTTGGTAAGACTACTGAAGGTTGTTCTGATACTTCAAATACAATTAGCTTGAGTGTTAATCCTATTCCTGGAACGTTTAATATTACCGGACCAGCTAATGTATTAATAAATAATACCTATGCTTATTCTGTCCCAAACATTACTGGGTCTAAATTCAATTGGTCGATAACTAAAGGTATTCAACAAAATGGAGATACTACTTTTTCTGCTGGTATTAAATGGACAGGAACTGGGAATGGTAATATAAAAGTTAAACAAACCAGTTCGAAAGGTTGTGTGGGAATGCCAGTTAATAAAACTATTGTTATAGAACAACCAATATTAATACTTGATAAATCTCAAGTTATCTTTAATGAAAATCCATTACCATTTGGTGTAAAAGTAACTTCTAATACCAGTTGGACTGTTACCGTTGAAGACAGTTGGCTTCAAGTAAGTACCAACTCTGGAAGTGGAACACAATTTGTTACTTTAAGTGTGCCAGGTGTACATATAGGATCAAAAAGAACTACAAGCGTAATATTTAAGACAGAAACCATAACAAGGTCTCTTCCTGTTATTCAAAGTGGACTAGTAGGACTTAAAGAAGCATCAGTATTAGGTAATATTGTGGTGTACCCAAATCCTACAAATGGTAAGTTTGTTGTTAAAAACAACGAGCTTAGGGATATTAAATTTACCGTTTTAGATTTATTAGGAAAACAATTAATACCCGAAAATTCAGTAAAAACAGGAGAAGAATTTTTGGTTAATACTAACCTGAAAAAAGGAGTGTATTTGCTTTTAATAAAAGATAAAGAAAACTCATATAGTACTAAATTAATTATAACAGATTAAAGTAAGTTTGTCTAACATATAGTTTTTACTCAGTCATATTTAAAGCAAAAAGGCCATCTTTACTTGGATGGCCTTTTTGTGTTTTTAATTGCTTTAATTATTGGGTAAATTATGCATCAGCTAAATTGTATACGTTTGTGTATATTGAGTTTGTGTGCTCAATTAACGAGGGGGTTAGCAAGTTTTAACATGCTACTATATTAGCGATTCAAACAAACTTATTTGGTTACTATACCATCAAAAAAGTTAAAACGCTTAACACTAAAATTTGCACTATAAAAATGATCAAACCAAAATATAAACCTTGCCTGCCCGATAGTATTAGTTTTGTAAAGCTCACTTTTAATCCAATTGCTGCCATTGCAATTGTTAACACTACTTTTCCTAAGGTATCCATTATATTAATAAAAGCAGTTGGCAAAGTTATCATTGATGTTAGAATAGTAATGGCAATAAAAGCCCATAAATACCAAGGCAATTTTAAATATTGGTGCCAAGATTTTACCTCTTGTTTATTTACTAAAATGTTAAAAAATATCAATGCAGGAGATAATAATGCAACCCTAGCTAACTTAATGGTAATGGCGGCTTCACCCACTTGGTTGCTTATGCCATAACCAGCACCCACCACATTGCCTACCGAGTGTAATGAACCGCCAATTAGTAGTCCCATTTTTGTGGTATCTAAACTAAAAAGTACCAACACCAGGGGTATTATTATCATGCCAATACTACCAAACAAATTAACTACGGCCATGGCTATACCTATGTCTTCTTTATTTTTAGCAACACTTGGCGATAAAGCAGCAATTGCAGATGAACCACATATAGCAGTGCCAAAACCAATTAACCAACCTGTTGAACCTGGGCACTTTAATTTAATGGCTAAGTAATAAATTAATAACAACATTATTACTATGGTAATTGCTATAACACTAAAGCTTGTTACACCTAGTGCCGCAATGTGCGCATAGTTTATGCTAAAGGCTAAAAATAGGATAGAAAACTCTAATAATTTGCTGCTTGTAAATCCTATTCCAAGCTGAAATTCATCACCAATTTTAAGCGTGTTGCCTACTAACATTCCTAATAATAATGCCATTAAAATACTGTTTAATGCCGAGGGTATAATTACTGGAATATAATATGCCAACAATCCAATTAAAGTTGCCAATAAAACACCTTTGTAGTTTTTGGTAATTTGTATCATTAAGGTTTAATTATGGTGCCGCCCCAACCACTAATTCCGCTATCTAAATTATAAACTTTTGTAAAGCCGTTTTGGTTCATAATATATGCAGCCCTTGCGCTACGAGAGCCGCTTCTACAATAAACAACGTATGTTTTTGTTTTATCCAGTGCACCAATTTTCGATTCAAAATCGCTACCCTGAACATCCGCAAAAATGCTTGTTCCATCAATGTAACCTTGTGCTACTTCGCTTGCCGATCTTACATCAATTAAAATGGCATTTTCAGTTTTTATAATCTCTGTTGCTTGTGTTGCGTTAATGTTTGTAAAATCGCCTTTTTGAGCGTTTGAACAACTAGTAATTGCTACTAATACAAATCCCATTAAGGCCGTTTTTTTAAATAATGATGTAAGTTTTTTCATGTTTTTTTTCGTTTATGCAAAACTCCATAATAAATAAATGGTACTTGGTAACATAGGTTACTTTGTAAGTACTTTTTTGTTTTAAAATAGCTAACATGTTTTTTTACAATTAAGAAGTAAGCAGCTGATTGATTAATAATTTTTTTGATTATCCGGAATCCTTTGTTTTGATAATTCACCAAATTGATGAACTTTGTTGCTTTCACTTACAAATAGATTACACATGTTTATTCAACAATTATATACTACTTGCTTGGCGCAAGCGGCTTATTACATCGAAAGTAATGGCGAGGCCGCAATTATAGATCCTTTGCGTGATTACGATACTTATTTACAAATGGCCAATCAGCGTGGGGCAAAAATTAAATACATTTTCGAAACTCATTTTCATGCAGATTTTGTAAGCGGACATATTGATTTAGCCCAAAAAACTGGGGCAACAATAGTTTATGGTCCTACCACTAAAACCAATTATAAAGTGCATGTAGCTACTGATAACGAAGTGTTAAAACTTGGTGATATAAACATTACCGTATTGCACACTCCCGGACATACACCAGAAAGTAGCTGTTTTTTATTGACTGATAAAAACGGAAAAACGCATAGTGTGTTTACTGGCGATACTTTATTTGTGGGCGATGTTGGTAGGCCAGATTTATTAGATGGCGTTATCACAAAAGAAGAACTTGCAGGTATGATGTACGACTCGTTACACAACAAATTATTGCCATTGGCAGATGATGTAATTGTGTATCCAGCCCATGGTGCCGGCAGTGCTTGCGGAAAAAATATTGGCAAAGAAACTTTTAGTTCCATTGGCGAACAACGTAAAGCAAACTATGCCTTGCAACCCATGAGTAAGACTGATTTTATAAAAACAGTTACTGCGGGTATACAACCTGCCCCTGCATATTTTTTTAAAGATGCTACCTTAAATAAACAAGGTTATGCTGCTTTTGATGATGTGTTGAAACAGGCGCTTAAACCCTTATCTGTTGCTGATGTAGAAGCCGCCATAAAAAATAATATCACCATTATCGATACCCGAATTCCTGATGTGTTTGAGTTGGGTTTTGTGCCTTCATCATTAAATTTTGGTTTAAATGGACAATATGCAATTTGGGCAGCTACGTTATTAGATATTACTTCACCCATTATGTTAGTAACAGAAGCAGGTAAAGAGCAAGAAAGTGCCGAAAGATTAACGCGTGTTGGGTTTGATAATATTAAAGGATTTTTAAAAGGTGGTTTTGATGCTTGGGTTGATGCCGAAAAACGCTTTGATATGATTATTTCTATTGATGATGAAGAGTTTGAATTAGATGTAAAACATACTGAAGTTAGCGTTTTAGATGTGCGTAAACCCGGAGAGTTTCTCGACTTGCACGTTGATAAAGCACAACATCTTTCGTTAGATAATATTACAACAAGTTATAAAAATCTCGACCCAAATAAAGAGTATTTAATTTATTGTGCAGGTGGTTACCGCAGTATGATTGCTGCAAGTTTTTTAAGAGCAAAAGGATTTAAATTAATAAAAAATGTGTGGGGCGGTTTTGGTAAAATTAAAGAGCGTGGTGGATTAAATTACGTAAGCGGATTGGCTAAGGCTAATTAACTTTATTCATAGTAAGTTTTTCGTTATAAATAGGTTGGCATAAATAGTTTTGATAACACTTTTTAAACAGTTAATAATTTAATAAAATGAAATTTCTAAAATGGTTTGTGTTAATTGTTTTTGGTGTTTTTGCTATTGCCGAAACCTATATAATTTTATCGGGAAATACGTTCTTAAATACCCTTTTGCCATATACCATTTTTAAAGGAAGATTAAATCCTGATATTGATGAGTTGACTTGGTTTAAAACCAACGAAGTTGCCACAGATAAACCGCAGCCTTGGCCACTATCAACCCAATACAATAAAGGCATTATAAGTGATAGCGCTATTGCATTAATGGAAGGTTTTGAAACAGTATCTTTTTTAGTGATTAAAGAAGATAGTTTATTGTTTGAAAAAAACTGGGAAGGTTATGATCAAAATTCCTACATCAACTCATTTAGCATGTCAAAATCAATTACCTCCATGCTAATTGGTTGTGCTTTAAAAGATGGATTATTAAAAAGTGTTGATGAGCCCGTTTCTAATTATGTTGATGAATTTAAAAATGGCGAATTACAAAAAATAACCATCAAACATTTGCTTACCATGAGCAGTGGTTTGGGTTTTAAAGAAGATTATTCAAGCATGTTTTCGTGGCCAGCCGAAGCGTATTATGGTGCAGATGTAAACAAACTTACGCTTGCACAAGCTATACCAAAACAAGCACCTGGTGTTACTTGGTTTTATAAAGGTGGCGATACACAAATTTTGGGTATGATATTAAAAAAAGTTACAGGAAAATCTGTAGCAAGTTATGCCTCACAAAAATTATGGAAACCAATTGGAGCCGAGCAACCTGCTTATTGGAGTTTGGATGAAAACGGGATGGAAAAAGTGAGTTGCTGTTGGTACACCAATGCCCGCGACTATGCTAAACTAGCCAAGTTGATGATGAATTATGGGTACAATAATGGTATTCAAATTATTGACTCTAGTTATGTGCAACAAGCTATAACACCCGCAAATTTGGTGGATGAAAATGGAAAACCGTATCATCAATATGGTTACCAATGGTGGTTGATGAAACACAAAGGACACGATATTTTTTATGCCCGCGGAATTAGAGGACAATATATTTTTGCCATACCAGATTTAAAAACTATAGTAGTGCGCCTTGGTCAGAAAAGAGCTACAAAACAAGGTGATGAACTACCAAGTGACATTTATGTATACTTAGATGCGGCATTAAACTTATAAAATTGTATAACAGGAAGTTTACAATGCTGTAAATAAAAGGTGTTGCTATTAAGTCGTGTAAACACATGCTTAATTAAATTAAAATATAACAAATGAAAGTTGGAATAAATTAAATTCGCAGAATGCCTGATTTGAATAAAATATATTTATTTAGAATGACTCATATTGAGAATATTCCACATATTCTTAAAAATGGCATTACACATTCTAAATCAACTAATGCTAATTCTAATTTTCAACCTATTGGTGATGTTAGTCTAATTGCAACTAGAAATGATTTTTTATTAAATAATGGAAGACATATAGGGGAGTATATTCCGTTTTATTTTGGAGTAAGAACACCAATGCTTTACGTTGTGCAAAATGGATTCAACATGGTTGCCCCAACTTCTGCTGAAAATATTATATATTGCGTTAGTTCCGTTCAAAGAATCATTGATCTTGAATTAGATTTTGTATTTACCGATGGTCACGCTGTAGACAGGTTTAGTTCTCAATATACAGCCGCTGATATTCAAAATATTGAGGAAGTTTTAGACAAAAAAGCCATTAATGCTAAATATTGGATAGACGAAAGTGATTTAGATATAAAACGAAGAAAAGAAGCCGAGTTTCTGGTATTAGGAGATATAAAAAAAGAAGCTATTTTAGGTTATCTTACTTACAATGAAAATGCAAAAAACAGAGTAATAAATTTTGGTGCAAATGCCGCTAATGTTCACATTAAATTAGAGTATTATTTTTAACATATGATTTACTACAAAACGGGAAACTTATTTGACAGTGAAGCAGAAGCTTTGGTTAACACAGTTAATACTGTAGGTGTTATGGGCAAAGGAATTGCATTGCAATTTAAAAATATGTTTCCTAACAACTACAAGTTGTATTCCAATGCATGCAAAAATAAAGAAGTTAAGGTTGGACAACTTTTAGTTACAGTTGAGGAATCACTGCTTGCAGGCAAGAAAATAATTATTAATTTTCCGACAAAAACAAGTTGGCGCCTCCCTTCAGAGTATCAGTATATTGAGTCGGGCTTGACAGAGTTGATAAACGTAATAAAAGAAAAGAAAATCAAGTCTATCGCTATTCCACCTTTGGGCGCTGGAAATGGTGGTTTGGATTGGAACAAAGTAAAACAAATTTTAGAAAAAAAATTGGTAGATATAGATTGTGATATTTACATTTACGAACCAAGCACAGCTATACAAGAAGCAATGAAAAAAGAAAGAGTTAAGTTGACGCCCGCAAGAGCAATGTTACTTTCTGTTTTATATGAGTTGGTTCGCAACGGTGAATTTGTATCTGAGTTTTCATCTGAAAAAATTGCGTATTTTTTGCAACGCTTTGGTGCAAAGGATACTTTCAAGTTAGAGTTTCATCCAAATTTTTATGGTCCTTATTCGGGCAAAGTAAAACACGTTTTATATTACTTGAATGGCAGCTATATTATGGGTTACAGTTCAAAAGATAAGAAACCGTTTGAAGAATTGGAAATAGTACCTGATGCTGAAATAGAAGTGGATCGTTTTTTAGGCAGGTCCGAAAACGAAGCTTACAAACATACTGTAGACAAGACAAAATCATTTTTAACTGGATTTTATTCACCTTTTGCTTTAGAACTACTATCTACTATTGATTTTATAATCTCTGAAAAAAAAGCATATTCACAAGAAGCTATTAACCAGGAATTGACAAGTTGGAGTAGCAGAAAGAAAACTTTGTTTACCAATCCAAAGTTTATTCAAATAGCTATTAATAACTTGAAAGCACATTTATGTTAATATAGGCTTATTGGTAACTGCGATTGACTAAAGTAGTGAATTGCTTAAATAAATTTCATGCTACGATCTAGTTTTATCTCATTTCAACAACATTATCATTAAAACAAAACTTACTTGTTTATACCTGATAAGTTTAGGCTTGGCTAATAGGTTTGCATTAAATTTTTGTTATTATGTGGGGTAATGTATCTTCGTGCCTCATTTTATGGCAATACAAAAACCTACACTACCTAAAGGTACGCGCGACTTTGGTCCGGCTGATGTTCAAAAAAGAAAATACATTTTAAATACCATTGAAACGGTGTTTAAAAAATACGGTTTTATGCCGCTAGAAACACCTACCATGGAAAACCTTTCAACCCTAGAAGGTAAGTATGGTGAGGAAGGAGATAAGCTGTTGTTTAGGATTTTGGAATCTGGAGAGTATTTTGAGAAAACAATAAAAAGTATCAACCCAGAGTTAAGTGTAAGAATACAAAATTTAATTAATGATGTATTTACACATATCATTAATGGAATGAATCAAAAGCTCGAATACCCTGAACAAAGAAATCCAACAAAACTTGCTGATTACTTCTCACATCAAATCGAACACCAAATCAATAGTTTTGCCCGTAATAACCTTTCAGACACTGAAAAAGAAAATATTCTGAATCAACTGAATATTCATACTAATACAATTGGATTTAAATTGTCAGATTTTTTCTTGAAATCGGGAATTTCTAGAGAGAGTTCATATGAAGATATTCAGTTTCAAATAAAAAATTTTAGGGGAAATTACCTGAATGAATTAGTTGTTGATTTGATTTCAGGTTTTAGCGAAGTACAAGAAGGTTTATCATCATTTAGGTCTAAAGGACTTACAAAATTTATTGCAGAAAAAGGTTTACGTTACGATTTAACAGTGCCGTTTGCACGTTATGTGGTGATGCATAGGAATGATATTACATTTCCGTTTAGGCGTTACCAAATGCAACCTGTGTGGCGTGCCGATAGACCGCAAAAAGGCCGCTACCGTGAGTTTTGGCAGTGTGATGCTGATGTGGTAGGCAGTGATAGTTTATTAAACGAGCTAGATTTAATTCAGATTTATGATGAAGCTTTTAAAGCTTTAGGTATAACCCAATACGAAATTAAATTAAACAACCGCAAAGTTTTGGCAGGTATTGCTGAGGTTGTAAAATCAATTGATGTGATGAGTAATATTGCTGTGGCTATTGATAAACTTGATAAAATAGGAGCAGAGGGTGTTAGCAAAGAATTAACTGAACAAGGTTTTACAGAAACGGAGTTAAATACATTGTTTGATATCATTAATATTAAAGGTGAAAATGCAATTATTCTGGAGCAACTTAAGGTTAAATTACAATCTTCTGCCGAAGGATTAAAAGGTATTGAAGAGTTGTCTTTTATACTTAAAAATATTGCAACCATTAATCAAGCATCAAACCAAACCATTAACCTTAGTTTAGATTTTAGTTTAGCACGCGGCTTAAGTTATTACACCGGTGGTATTTTTGAAGTTGTATCAAACCAAGGAACTTTAAAAAGCAGCATTGGCGGTGGCGGTAGGTACGATAATTTAACGGGTATTTTTGGTTTACCCAATGTATCGGGCGTGGGTATAAGTTTTGGGCTTGATAGGATTTATGATGTGATGGATGAGCTAAAATTATTTCCTGAACAATTACGTGCCACATCAACCCAAGTATTGTTTTGCCATTTTGATTTACCAACCCAACAATATTGCTTACCTGCATTAAAAGTATTGCGAGATGCTGGTATTGCAGCCGAAGTTTACCCAGATAACAAAAAACTGAGCAAACAATTAGATTATGCAAATGCATTGCAAATTACGTATGCAGCTATAGCTGGCGAAACAGAAATGCAACAACAAGTGTTTACTATAAAAAACCTGATTTCGGGCGAGCAAAAAACATGTTCGATTAGCGAATTGGTTAGCTTAGTAAAACAATAAATATGGAGAATGCCTTTACTAAATTGGGCATTAATAACATGAAATTTGAATCGATAAATCCGTTTACAGAAGAGCAAACTGCAACCTTTGATTTTATTAGTGATGATGCTTTAAATAATGCAATAAATAAGGCAGATAGCGCACAAAAAACATGGGCTAATTTACCCATTGCGCAAAGGGCTATTTTTTTTATAAAACTTGCCGAAATTATTAAACAAAAACACGAGGAGTTGGCCGTGCTTGCTACTTTAGAAATGGGCAAACCATTGGCCGAAGCAAAACTTGAAGTGTTAAAATGTGCACGTGGTTGCGAGCATTATGCAGCCAATGCCGAACAAATTTTGCAACCTACTACTAGCATTGCCGAAACAGGAAAAACGGTTATACTTACTTATCAACCAATGGGTGTGGTGTTGGGTGTTTTTCCGTGGAATTTTCCGTTTTGGCAAATATTGCGCAGTGCAGTTCCTATAGTACTTGCAGGTAATGCTATTTTGGTTAAACCAGCACCAAATGTGCCACAAAGCAGCCTAGCCATACAACAAATTATTAACGCATGTGGTTTACCTGAAGGATTAATACAAATAGTTTTTGCAACCGAAACCCAAGTAGCCAATTGTATAGCAAACGATAAAATTAAAGCGGCTACATTAACAGGTAGCGAAAAGGCTGGAAGTGCAGTAGCAAGTTTAGCTGCCAAACACATTAAAAAATCGGTGTTAGAGTTGGGTGGTAGTGATCCGTTTATTGTATTAGATGATGCAGATTTAGATGCTACCATTGATAAAGCAATTATCGCACGTTTTCAAAACAACGGGCAAAGTTGTATTGCAGCTAAACGATTTATTTTACATAAAAATATTGCTGCACCTTTCTTAGAAAAATTGGCTGTAAAAGTTGCGAATTTAAACTGTGGTAATCCAATGCTTGATGATGTAAATATTGGTCCTTTGGCGCGAATAGATTTGCGTGATAAATTGGCTAGTCAAGTTAAACAATCTGTTAATAACGGTGCTAAAATTTATTACCAACAACCCAATTATCCTACCAAAGGATTTTTTTATCCGCCTACTATTTTAACCCATATCAACACCAATTGTGATGCTTATTACCAAGAGATGTTTGGCCCAGTAATTAGTGTTTATGAAGTAAGTAATGATGAAGAAGCCTTAGCTATTGCCAATGCAACCGAGTTTGGTTTGGGCGCAAGTGTATGGAGTAATAGCCATGAACGTTCTGTAGCCATTGCCAACCAACTTGAGTGTGGCCAAGTTTTTATTAACGAAATGGTAAAATCGCAGCCGGCTTATCCATTTGGTGGCGTAAAAAAATCTGGTTATGGAAGAGAGCTTGGTGATTACGGATTAAAAGAGTTCTGTAATGTAAAAACTTTATGGTTTTAGGTGGTTTTTTAAGATAGTTTGCTGTTTATTGAAACAAATAGCATAAGTTTGCGCAGTAAAAACATTAAATAAATTGAAACGCGTACTTGCTATAGATGATGACCCCATAAACAGACAGCTGTTACAAATATACTTGATTAATAACTTTGAATATAAGGTAGTAAGTAATGCAAAACAAGCTGTGGCTGCTTTAAATAACAATGATTATGATTTGGTAGTAACGGATATTAACCTTGAAGGTGCAGAAGATGGAATTTGGTTAGCCAAATACATAAAAGCCGACCCAAAATTTAAGCATATTCCAGTTATTGCATTTACTGCCCACTTGATAAGTTATCTAGGCGCTGATAATGTAAAAAAAGAATTTGATTTTATTATTGAAAAGCCAGTAATGAAAAAACAATTTGTAGCTAAACTTAATGATTTTTTAGAAGTATAAAAAAAGCGATGGTAGTAAAATACCATCGCTTTTTTTATGGAATAATTATTAGCTTTTACTGGTATTAAAACCAATGGTGCGCTTATCAGAAATGGCATTATAATCCACTTTAAATTCTTCAACATCTTCAAAAGTTAACTGTTGAATCATGTCTATGGTTCTAAGTTCGTTTTCAACTTTAGCCAAGCGTAAATGCTGGTTTTTAATGGCCTCTTCAACAAGTTTCCTTACGCTACGTGCGTTGCCAAAAAATTGATTTCGGGTATTGTACTGAAAAGTTAAGTATGCTTTTAAATGCTCACTTGCTTTTTCGTCAGGCTTAATGCTGTTGCTTTGCAACATGCGTAATGCAATTTCGTATAATTGTTCGGCATTATAATCTTCAAAAAACATGGTTCTATCAAACCTAGAACTTAAACCCGGGTTTGATTGTAAAAAGCGTTTCATGTTTTCTGTATATCCTGCAACAATTACTACAAACTCGCCTCGCGCATCTTCCATTCTTTTTAAAATGGCTTCAACAGCTTCTTTTCCAAAGTCGTTTTCACCACCTTCGCTTAAAGAGTAAGCTTCATCTATAAAAAGTACTCCGCCCATTGCTCGGCTAATTACTTCGTTGGTTTTTAATGCAGTTTGTCCTACAAATCCACCCACTAAATCTTGCCTATCACACTCTACTAAGTTACCCCTTTCTAAAATACCAAGTGCCTTATAAATTTGCGATAATAAACGTGCTACAGTTGTTTTTCCTGTACCTGGGTTTCCGGTAAAAACAGCATGTAACGAAAAGCTTTGTCTAATGTCTTTACCAATTTCTTTATAAAATCTTACCAGTTTAACCAGCTCGTCAATTTCCGTTTTAATAGCTCCAAGGCCTATCATGCTATGTAAAGTTGCCATTGCCGAACGAAGCAATTCTTCATCAACAGGTATATCGGCATGACTGCGAATTTTAGGTGCAAATATTTTATCAATATCCTCACCATGTATGGTTGATAAGTCCTCTTTGGTTAATAAACTTGGGTTTTCATTTGTCATGATGCGCAGGCCCATGTTCATTTTCGAATCGTCAATTAATTTATTCACGTATCGTGCATTGCCAAATGTTTTATCCCTTTCGCGATAAGCATCAACTAATTTTTTATACAAAACATCCCGAGCTTCTACATTAAATACAATTGCTTTTTTTAATGAAGCATAGTCGGCAATTTTCATGAGTTCTTGAGGAGTATAATCAGGGAAATCGTAGTACATACTAAATCTTGATTTTAAACCCGGATTAGACTCCATAAAAACATTCATCTCATCTGGGTATCCAGCTACAATTATGGCCAAATCGCCATCGCCATCACTCATTTCCTTTAGTAAAATTTCAATAGCCTCCTTACCAAAATCTTTCGAGTCATCGTTTTTTCGGGCTAAAGAATAAGCTTCATCAATAAATAAAATTCCGCCTTTTGCCTTTTTAATAATCTCTTTTGTTTTGGGTGCTGTTTGTCCAATATACTCGGCTACTAAATCGCTTCTATCAACTTCTAAAACATGTCCTTTAGTTAACAAACCCAACTCTTGGTATATTTTACCCAGCATTTTTGCAACGGTAGTTTTACCTGTTCCAGGGTTACCAGTAAATACCGCATGTAGGTTTATTTTATCATTGTCATCAAACCCTTTTTCTTTGCGCAGTTTTAAAAAGTTAAGGTAAGTAGTATACTCTTTTACTTTTTTCTTTATGCTATCTAAACCAATTAGCAAATCAAGTTCGTGCAATACATTCTCAATTTTACCATCTGCTATTGGGTTAATAACTTCATTAATTTGCTTTATAGGAAGTTTGGGTTGAAGGGTAGATAAAATAGGGGTTGAATCATAAATAAATTCAGTGGCAACTTCAAACGGAATAGTGGCAATAATTTTATCCATAAACACTACATCTACCGAGTATAAATCGTTACTCCAAGTGCCCATTACATCGCTACCCCAACCAATGGTAAATTCAAATTCGCTGGTAGTTACTTCAACAAGTTTTTCTATTTTACCTTTAAGCTGGCCACTTCTCGTTCTAAAGTTAAAAAACATTTCGCATTGCCAAGCTTCGTTACTTTTTACATGGCTTTGGCAAGTTAATTCTACCCATACATAACGGGTTTCAGTTTCGCTAAACGAGCGTAAATATTTTCGTTCTGCTTTAGCAATATTATTATCTGGTCCTTCATATAGTTTAATCTCATCTAGGCTAAAATATGGATTAACGGTATCAGTAACTACACCTTGATCTTCTATATAAAAACGTGTTTCTGCAACCAATAAGTTATCAATCCATGCTTCCCAACGGTAGATGCCTTTTTTCCAATAAATGCCAGGTGTTTTTACTCCCCAACCTTCGCGCACATAAACTATGTTTTCATCTTTACGTATGGTACGGTCGGCTGTTAGGCTACATATTTCAACGTTATCAGCTTGTTGCACACATTTAATACTCATGCGTACATCCCAATCTTTTTCGTCAAATAATTTATTAAAAAACGATAGCTCACAATAAATAAAGGTACACTCTAACTCATCGTAAACTAAGCGATATTTTTTTTCGTTATTGGCAAGCCACTCTGTAGAGCCAAAAACCTTTAGGTCTCTAAACTTGTAGTTAATTGGATTTTCCTTTGCCATAGTTTTAATTTTTTAATGGTAATAAATCAACTTTAGTGCACATATTAGGTTGCATTAATTGCCACACTTTTAGTTTTACTAAAGTAATTACAGTACCAACTTTGTACATTAGATTAAATAAAACAAGTAATAAGTTGTATGGTTTGTATAATTAGCATGTAATCAAATCAATATATTTGTAACAAAATAGCCATAATAAATGCGAATAATAATAAATGATGTTTTTTATAAAAATGTTTGGTAGTTATGGTGCATATACATACTTTTGCCACTCCTAAAAAAAATAGGAGGCCCGGAGAGATGGGTGAGTGGCTGAAACCACCGGTTTGCTAAACCGACATACGGGAATACTGTATCGAGGGTTCGAATCCCTCTCTCTCCGCAAGCTAGTCCAAATTAATTTAGCATAACATTTGGAAAAATTTAGCAAAAGTTTACTTTTGCGCCACGTTAAAGGTAAGTAACAACAAACCCTATACGTTTTCGGGGTGTAGCGTAGCCCGGTATCGCGCCACATTTGGGATGTGGAGGTCGTAGGTTCGAATCCTGCCACCCCGACAAAATTCAAAGCCTAACTTTTAGTTAGGCTTTTTTTGTGCCCAATAATCAACAAAAAAACCTGCTTTAGTTTTAGCTAAAGCAGGTTTTATAAATGATGTGATTGTATAAACTATTGTTTTAACAACCTATATGCTGCTGTTTTTTGGTTAACAGTAATCCTAACAAAATACATACCCGGCTTTAGGTTGTTATTGATGGTTATTGTTTGTAAACCTGCGTTTAATGTGTTGTTGTCTTGCTGTAGTTGTTTGCCAGCAATATCAAAAACGGTAACCATTACTTCAGCATTTTCGTTTAGGTTTAAGTTGATGTTAAAGTTATCTTGAAACGGATTAGGATAAATTTGTAAACCCATTTCATTAGCCAAATTGTTTAGGCCAGAAGTTAACCTAATTTCAAAATTAGCATTGCTACTATCGCTTAATGTATTTGCTGCATCAGTAATTTTTACTTTACAAGTTACAGTTGGGGTGTTTGGTATGGTCCAAGTATATGTTCCACTTGCTGCCGCAACTCTAGCCACTGGCATATAAGCACCACCAATTGTATATTCAATTACTACAGTATCAATTAAAGCACTTACCCAAGTAATATTTTGTGTGCTGGTGGTTTGCCATATTTCACCACCATTAGGCGTTACTAAATTTATGCTAGGTGTGGTTGCTGCAATAATGCTAAATGTTGCATCACTGGTATCATTCACGGCCATATCTATTGTTGAAGAAACACGAACTTTTGCATCATTTGTTAAGGTGTTAGGAATTGCCCATGAATATGAACCAACTGCCGAAGCAACTTTGGCAATATTAATCCATGCACTTGATGCGCTAGTGCGGTATTCTATTTTAAGGCTATCAATATTTGATGCGCTCCAAGTAATATTTTGGGTTGATGCAACTGGATAGTTTTCGCCACCATTAGGCATTAGCAATGTTACAGCAGGTGTAGGTGGAGTGATGATTGGAGCTGAAAAATTACATTTCATAATTATATTATTACTAGCCACAGCCCATCCGTTTCTGCCATCGGTAAAAGCTAATGATGAAATACCATAATTATTTGTTCCATTAGGAATTGGTAATGCAGTAATGTACCAGTTTACACCTCCATCAGCAGTTTGGAACAATGCTCCTTCGCCACTTGCAAATCCGTTATTGGCATCAATAAAATAAACATCACGTAAAGTATTTCCACCAAATGTTGGGCATATTTGTCGGTTCCAAGTAGTTCCTCCATCGGTAGTTTTAAATATATAAGCACATAAACCACCATCAGGCAAAGTGCCATAATAACCTACTGCAAAACCTATATTGTTATCTAAAAAACGAATCCTAGTTAAATAAGCTCCACCATTCATGTTAAGGCTTATTAAACTCCAACTGGCACCTGCATTTGAGGTTTTGTATAAAGAAGTTCCAAAAACAAATCCATTATTGGCATCAATAAAATAAATACCTTGATTGGTAGAGCTTGGTCTAGAAAGGCCACTCCATGTTAATCCGCCATCAGTTGTTTTATAAATAGAATCTGAAGAACCAGCCAAAGCAAAGCCGTTTAATTTATCGGTAAGGTGTATTCTAAAAGGAGCGGTATTTCCTGTGCCTTTTACCATGCTCCATGAAGTTCCACCATTTGTAGTTCTGTAAATTCCGCTAATATTATTTTTAGTACCGCATAAAAAACCAGTGTCTTTTCCAATAAATTGCATGTGCGATGTGCTGCTAAAATAGTCTGTTTTACTTGCAATGTTCCAATCGTTACCGCCATTGGTAGTTTTTAATAAATACGATCCAAATGCATAACCAGTAGTTGAGTCAATCATACTTATTCCACCAGTTGAGCCATATAATGTAATACCGTTATCTTTTAATACTTCGTTACTTATATTTTTCCACGATGTTACATCTACACCACTTATAACAAATGAAAAAGCAGGATTGGTATTGTAACTTTCTTTTTTAAATGCAATACCAACATCATTAGGTAATATTAAAATCGTGTTTGCAAAAGGCATAAATCCATTGTTGCTATTATAAACATTCATGTTGGTAGATGTTGCCCAACCATCAGTAGTTTTTTTGAAAAAAGTACTTGAGCTGCCATAACCACTAATTGCATATCCAGTGTTTGCATCTTTCATTGCTATGCCATCAATACCACCACCAGTTATACTTATTGTTGTCCAAGTGGCACCATTGTCAATTGTTTTAAGTATCCTGCCGTTACTATAATCTCCACCAGCTGCCCAACCAGTGCTGCCAATAAAATGTAAATCATTTAAGGGGTAAGTTATCTGCGTTTTAGTACTCCAAGTGCTACCACTATTTGTAGTATTGCACAAAGATCCATCTTCGCTAACTAACCAAGCTGTTGTACTATTTATCACAAATAAATCTTTTATGGTTTTATTAACATTAACTGTTTGTTGGGTAAAGCTAATCCCGCCATTTGCAGTATAATAGATACTACTACTTTGGTAGCTTCCGCCATATACCCATCCAATATCTGTGGTGCTTAAAAACTGAATACCGGTTATTAAACCTGGTAAAGATTCGTTTACCACAGTCCAACTTGTTCCTGCATTGGTGGTTTTTAAAACACGGCTAATATTCTCATTGCCCACTATTATGTAACCTAATTGCGAGTTAAAAAATTGGAATGATTTTAATATCTCACCATCTAATGGCAATTCACTTAATATTGTCCAAGTAACACCTTTGTTTGATGATGTTACCAATAAATTAGGATTGGCAAGTGCGTATAAAGTGTCACCACTTATAATCTGTGCATCTGTTAAACTTCCTAAAAAAGGTTTTGGATTTTGAAGCGACCAAATAGGATGTGCTGTATTAATTGCCTTTTCTCTTATTGTGCCAATTCCAGTTGAATCAGCATAATTCGAATAGTTTTTTGCAGTAACCTTTACTTCAAAATTTGAAGTAGTTGTATTCGGTATGGTAAACAAATAGCTTTTGGTTGATGCTAAAACATTATCGGCTATTAATAACCAAGCAGCATTTTTGCTTAATCTATATTGTAGTTTTAAAGTGTCAATATTTATGGTGTTCCATCCAATCACAATTTTTGAGGCCATCACATGGGTTGTACCGTATTTAACTGGAGCAGTTAATTCTACATTTCTTTCTAATGTAAAGGTTATATTATCATTAGTTTTTGAGGTATGTGTATTGTTAGCTACATCAGTAATTCTAAAAGATGCTGTTGTAGTTTCAATATTTGGCACATTCCAACTGTAGCTATTTGTATTTGCTGCCTGCTTTGCAACAATGGTTTGCCAGTTAGCAGTTGGAGAAACGCGGTATTCTATACTTATTGTATCTATTGCATTGCTAGACCAAGTAATGTTAAATGCAGCGTTATTAAATAGCACTTTTCCACTAGTAGGATTAGAAATTGATATAATGGGTGTATTGCCTACATATTTATATATCTCACCATCGTTACCAGTTGCAAAACCAGTATTGGCATTTAAAAAATGAACATCTCTTAAAGTGGTGTTAATACTAGAAACTCTTGGTTGCCAAACGGAGTTTATTTTTGAAACTAAACCGCTTGCAAAAGCAATATGCGCATTAGCCGAATCAATAAAATACATGCCATTATAATATGTGCTAGGGCTTTGGCCAGTACTTACATCGGTCCAAGTATTTCCACCATCTACAGACTGTTTAAAAACGCTCGATCCTGCAGCATAAATAACGTTTGCTGAAACCATTGAAACATCATTAAATGAATTTGTAACGCCTGTTGCTTTTGTAACCCACGTATTTCCACCATCATTGGTTACTGCTACTTTGCCACTAGCGCCAACTGCACACCCGTGCATAGCATCAGAGAATGATAAAGAAACCATATTACTAACATGACCTAAATTATAGTAGCTCCATGTATTTCCACCATCAATTGTTTTTAAAATAAAAGCAGTATCAGCTGGCTGAACATTTACACGACCATTACCCACAATAAAACCAACATTTTGGTTTACAAAAACTACATCTTTATAATGTTGGTATGGTCTGGTGATGAGTGCAAATGATTGTCCACCATTTGTTGTTTTATAAATGTAACCTTTATCACACACTACAAATCCAGTATCGGGTGATAAAAAATAGAATGAATTTGGATATCCTGACTGTAAAGATCCAATTGTATAGGCCCACGTATAACCACCATCAACAGATTTATACAACCTGTTGTCATATCCACCTCCGGTATAAATTACATTATTTGTTACACACTGCACTTTAACAAAAGTACCTTGGTTTTGTGGAGCACTAAATTTCATCCACTGTGCGTTTGTACTTAATTTAAAAGCAAATGCAAGCACAAAAAAGAGTAATAGTTTTTTCATAACATTTTTATTTCAAAATTGCTACAAAATCACTAGGCAGTCAATACGTTAATTGGCGTATATTACAGCATGGATTCTATTATTATTCCATAAACAACAAATGAGGCATAGGCAATAAGCGACCAAGCAGCAAAACTAATAAACATGTAAAGTTTTATTTTCCACTTATTTGGTTCGAAAGTGGCAGCTAAAATGGTACCAACGGGTACTGATAATAATATTGGAGTAAGTATGGCTATACCTACTATTTCGTACTTAATAATAAACTTTAAAAGCTTTCTGCGGTGCTTGCCAACTGGCTTATGAAGTTTAGGTTTTGGTGGCCAAATTTTGTGGAATAAAAACAGTATGCCATTCCATAAGTATAGATAAACTATTACACCTAACATACCACCTAAAACACTGCACAGCATGGTTTCAATAAAGTTTAATTTTAATCCTATTGCAGATGATATACCTACTATATATTTAAATGAACTTGTAAGTATTACGGTAATATATTTAGCGAGTATTTCCTCCATGGTAATTGCAAAGTTATGGTTTTGGTATGATTAAAATTGAGATATTAACCCAATAAAAAAGCCCAAGCAATTGCTCGAGCTTTTTAAAAAGTATTTAAATATTATTTAAACTAAATGTTAGTTTGATTTTAGTCCTAAAGCTTCTACCATTTTAGCACCAATTTCTGCAGGTGATTCTACAACATGTAAACCACACTCGCGCATAATTGCCATTTTTGCAGCTGCGGTATCATCATGTCCACCAACAATTGCACCAGCATGACCCATTCTACGGCCTGGAGGCGCTGTTTGTCCAGCAATAAATCCTACAACTGGCTTTTTGTTACCGTTAGCTTTAATCCAACGTGCAGCATCAGCTTCGTAACTACCACCAATCTCACCAATCATAATAATTGCATCGGTATCAGGGTCGTTCATCAACATTTCAACTGCATCTTTTGTAGGTGTTCCAATAATTGGGTCGCCACCAATACCAATAGCTGTAGAAATTCCTAAACCAGCTTTTACAACTTGGTCGGCTGCTTCGTAAGTTAAAGTACCAGATTTTGATACAATACCTATCTTGCCTGTTTTAAATACAAAACCTGGCATAATACCAACTTTAGCTTGTCCTGGAGTAATTACACCCGGGCAATTAGGACCAATTAAGCGGCAATCTTTACCATTAATATATTCTTTAACGGGTATCATATCTTTTACAGGAATACCTTCAGTAATACAAATAATTACTTTAATACCTGCTTCAGCTGCTTCCATAATTGCATCAGCAGCAAATGCTGGTGGTACAAAAATAATTGAAGTATTTGCTTGAGCTTGGTCTACAGCATCTTTAACTGTATTAAACACAGGGCGATCTAGATGAACTTGACCACCTTTACCAGGTGTTACTCCTCCAACCACGTTTGTGCCATACTCAATCATTTGTTGCGCATGAAATGTGCCTTCGCTACCTGTAAAGCCTTGCACAATAACTCTTGAATTTTTGTCGACTAAAACTGCCATATTATATTTTAAACTGTTATTATTTATGTATTAAACGAGGCGCAAATATGCGTTTTTTTCACCAAAAACCATTATGATATTTACTTTATTGGTTTTTAAGGTATTACTTTCTTTTTGATAAGTACACAATTCCAAACATTACCAATACAAAAGAAATAAGCACCAATGCTATGGTTTGTACATTTCTATTAATGCCTTCTTCTATATCATCTATGGCTACTTCAGTGTCGTTATCCTTTCCTAATGCCTTAATTAGTCTTTCGTTTTCTGATTTTTCAGCTTCGTAGTGTGCTTCTATATCTTCTAGTTTCTGACGGGTTTCTTCGCTATATAAACTATCGCTATTGGTTGTATATAGTTTGTAATAAGCCAATGCTTGTTTGTAGTTGCCCAACTCGTCTTCAATTTTTGCTAATAATTCGTACGAGTTTACCATGTCTATTTTGTCATCTTGCTCAATTCCTGATTTTAATGCGCGCTCTGCATAATTTTTTGCAGCAAAAAGCATCTTTAAATTAAAATAGCAGTAAGCAATATTGTTCCACGTAATGGTTTGTGCTTGCTTGTCGTTTAGTTTTTCATCAATACTAATTGATTTGTGGTAATATTTAAGGGCAGTTTTATAGTCTTTGTTTTCATAATAAATAAGTCCAATATTAGTCATGGTTGACGATTGGCCTTTGGCATCTCCCAAATTTATATAGGTTGCCATTGCTTGGTTGTAATACCTAAGTGCATCTTCTGATATGCCAAGTATATGGTAAATATTACCAATATTATTTAAAGGGTCGGGCATTAGTTTTATATCACCAATCTCTTTAAAGGTATGGTAAGATTGTTCGTAATACTCTAATGCCTTACTGTAGTTTTTTTGTTCTTGATTAATAACACCAATATTATTTAGGGTTATTGCTTCTCCTCGTCTGTCGTTTATTTGACGAGATAGCGTAAGCGATTTTATAAAACTAGATAATGCTAAAGTTAGTTTTCCTTGCAAAAAATATAAGCTAGCGATGCTATTAATGGTAGCCGATAATCCTTTTTTATCTCCTATTTTTTCGTGTTGCACATATGCCCATACATAACATGCCCTAGCTTGTGCATTATCACCAATGTTTTTATAGTAATTGCCTCTATTGTTATAGGCATTGCCTAACCCGCGGGTATAGTCTATTTTTTTAGCTTTGGCAATCGCACTATCAGTATACACTAATGTTTTAGCTACATCAACACTCCTGTATTCATATGCCAATTCGTTATATAAATCAACTAATGCAGTATCTCTGGTTACTTTAATTTGTAGCAATAAGCT
This sequence comes from Bacteroidia bacterium, assembly GCA_034676125.1. Classification (GTDB taxonomy): domain Bacteria; phylum Bacteroidota; class Bacteroidia; order UKL13-3; family UKL13-3; genus UBA6183. Next base: position 27,131 of record JAUCCO010000004.1, on the reverse strand, counting down.
ATCAATTGTAGGTTGTTTTTGAGCATAAACCGTATTGCTCAACACTAACCAACAACAAGCTAAATAAAATATTTTGGTAACCTTAGGTTGTAATAAATTGTAGTTCATAAAGTTTTTTGTAATAACCATCTATATTCAACAATGCTCTGTGCGAACCTCTTTCAACAATCATCCCTTTATCAAGCACAATAATTTCATCGGCATGTTGTATGGTTGATAGGCGATGCGCAATTACAATTGATGTTCTTCCTTTCATCATTATTTCAATAGCTTTTTGAATAATATCTTCTGTTTCGTTATCAACGGATGAGGTTGCTTCATCCAATATTAATACAGTAGGATTTGTAACCATTGCCCTAACAAACGAAATTAATTGCCGCTGGCCAACAGATAAACTAGCACCTCTTTCTTGAATATTTTGATTGTAACCTTGCGGCAATTTAGCAATAAAATCGTGTGCACCCAATAATTTTGATGTGGCAATTACCGTTTCGTCTGTTATATCATCATTGTTTAATTTAATGTTGTCCATTACACTACCACTAAATAAAAATACATCTTGTAATACTACTGCAATTTGTTTGCGCAGGTATTTTAAATCAAGGGTATTTAAATCATGGCCATCAATCAAAATTTCTCCTTTTTCTATTTCGTAAAATCTACTTAATAAATTTATGATAGATGATTTGCCCGCACCTGTGGCTCCAATTAATGCAACTGTTTTACCTTTGTGTAAAGTAATATTAATATCTTTTAAAACATATTGATTTGGGTAATATCCAAAGTAAACTTGCTTAAACGCTATATTGCCCTCCAGGTTATTTAGTTTTACTTCTCCATTAGGTTCTATATTTTGTTTGTTATCTATCAGTTTAAAAATTCTATCTGCTGCTACCATCCCCATTTGCATGGTATTAAACCTATCAGCCAATTGCCTAATGGGTCTAAAAAACATATTAATGTACATAATAAATGCAGTAATAGTACCTATTGATGTTTGGTCTTGAATTACGCCTTTTGCACCATACCAAACAATTAATGCGGTTGATAAGGCTGCTATAATTTCAACCACCGGAAAAAATACCGAATAATACATTACCGATTTAATATTTGCATCTCGGTGTTGGGCATTAATGTGTTTAAACTTACTAAATTCTTTTTGTTCTCTATTAAAAATTTGCACAATATGCATCCCCATAATATGCTCTTGTACAAAAGTATTTAAGCGTGCCACTTGGGTTCTAACATCTTCAAAACTTTGGCGAACTTTTTCTTTAAAAACATAACCTGCATATAGTAAAAATGGCAATACCGATAAGCTTACAAGCGATAACTGCCAATTGGTACTAAACATAAATATGAGTATAAAAATAATCTGTAAAATATCACCCGAAATATTAATTAATCCTTCGCTAAAAACATCTGCAATGGTTTCAATATCATTTACAGTGCGCGTTACCATTGTACCAATGGGTGTTTTGTCGTAAAAAAGCAAGCGTAAACCTGTTAGGTAATCATACACTTTCATGCGCAAGTCTTTAATTACATTTTGCGCTAAGTAGTTTGTTAAAATGGTACTTACTACTTGCATACCAGCTTGCGTGGTTAACATTACCAACAGTAACAAACTCATGTTTATTAAGCCTGTTAGGTTATTGGTTGCTATAAAATTATCAATGGTATATTGTATTACAAATGGCCTTAATGGTCCTAAAAACGACATGCACAGTGTTAATACTATTGCTGCAAATAGTTTTAATTTGTAAGGTTTAGCTAATGCATAAATACGTTTAAGTAATAATTTATTGGAAGCTTTTGCTGTTATGTTATTAGGTGTTGATGTGTTTGTATTTAGCATAGTAAATCAATGCGCAAGGTAGCAAAAAAGCCTAATAGTATAGTATTTGATTACGGGTTTTGTGGGTATACTACTTTAGTTAAAAACAAACCTTGGGCGGGTACACTTTGTCCTGCTTCGCTTCTGTTTTTGCTAGCTAATATTGTTTCAACATCTGCAATGGTCATTTTACCTCTGCCTACATTTACCAATGTGCCAACTATAGCTCGCACCATATTGCGTAAAAATCTATTTGCCCTTATGGTAAAAACGAGCTTATCGTTTTGTAACTCCCACTTTGCATAAGTTACATTGCATATAAAATTATTAACCTGTGTTTGTACTTTGCTAAAACATTCAAAATCTTTTTGGCCTATTAATAAGTTGGCTGCTTGGTTCATGGTATCAATATCTAATACACCAAATTGGTACCAACTTTCTTCAACCAAAAATGGGTTTGGTGTTTGTATAATCCAATATTCGTACTCGCGCCATTCGGCATCAAAACGTGCGTTAAAATCATTGCTTACTAGTTTTATAGAAAACACCGCAATATCATTGGGTAAAACACTGTTTATTTTTTTGATAAAAGTGCTTTCATCAATTACATTAAAAGAATCAAAATGGGCATAAAAATCTTTGGCATGCACGCCTGAATCAGTTCTTCCACAACCTAAACTTTCAATATTTTCGCGTAACAACATGCTCAACTTTTGGTCAAGCACTTCTTGTACACTTATTACATTTGGTTGTTTTTGCCAACCATGGTAATGCGTGCCTTTATACGCCAACTGAATAAGGTAACGCATAAATGTTATAGTTTTTCGAAAACTATTGCTGCACCTTGCCCAACACCAATACACATGGTAGCAACACCATATTGTACATTGCGTTTTTGCATTTCATGAATTAGGGTAGTAGCAATACGTGCACCACTTGCGCCCAATGGATGACCAATTGCAATAGATCCTCCATTTACGTTTACAATAGCTGCATCAATACCTAAATCGCGAATACATGCAATGCTTTGTGATGCAAAAGCTTCATTTAATTCAAACAAACCAATATCGCTCATTTTTAAACCAGCACGTTGTACAGCTTTTTGGGTTGCTGGTACTGGTCCAATGCCCATAATTGCAGGGTCAACACCAGCTATACCCCTTGAAACAACTCGAGCTATTGGCTTTAAATTATATTTTTTCACTGCTTCTTCGCTAGCTAAAATCAATGCTGCAGCGCCATCATTTACTCCACTTGCATTACCTGCGGTTACCGTTCCACCTTCTTTTTTAAATGCGGGTTTTAAATTTGCTAAATCTTGTAAACTACTTAAACGAGGATGTTCATCTTTTGAAAATATAATGGGATCACCTTTTTTTTGCGGAATACTCACTGGCGAAAGCTCTTCAGCAAAACGATTTGCAGCATGTGCATCAGCATATTTTTGTTGTGATGAAGCGGCAAAAGCATCTTGTTCTTCACGACTAATATTCCAACGTTCGGCAACATTTTCGGCAGTTTCGCCCATACTATACGGATGATACATTTTTGCCAAAGTTTTATTTGTAAATCGCCAGCCTATGGTTGTATCGGCCATTTCAGGTACTCGTCCATAAGCAGTTTCTGATTTTAGCATCACAAACGGTGCGCGTGTCATACTTTCTACTCCACCAGCAATATATATATCACCATCACCTGCAATAATACTTCTGCTTGCATCTGCAATAGCCTGTAAGCCCGAAGCGCAAAGTCTGTTTACCGTATTTCCGCCTACTGTAATGGGTAATCCAGCCATTAATGCTGCCATACGTGCCACATTTCTATTGTCTTCTCCAGCCTGATTAGCAGCACCAAAAATTACATCTTCAATAGCATTTACATCTATTTGTGGGTTGCGCGCAATAATTGCTTTTATAATATGTGCAGCCAAATCATCTGGGCGAACGTTACTTAACGCTCCAGCATATTTTCCTACGGGTGTGCGCAAAGCATCAATTACATATACAGTTTTCATCGTTTTTAGTTATTTTGGTAATGGTAAAGTAGCCATTTGTATGCGGCTACTTAAATATAAGCTACGGCAAATGTATCAACTTTTTAGATAATTGAAATTTTGCGGTACATTTGCACCTTAATTTTAATATATGATTCAGCGTATTCAATCAATTTATTTATTTGCTATTATTGTTTTAGCACTAATTACCTGTACTGGTCAAATTATCGATTTTCAAGATAGTTTTCCCAGTAATGCAGCCGGTGTTGAAGATGTAACATCCAATGTTGGCCATGCTTCCGCCTACACGCTTAATGCTATTTATTTTAACCATTATGTTAATGGAACTATGGTTAGCAGCGAAATACAATTTGGTTTAATTATTTTAGTATCGGTAATTATTGGTTGGACATTAAATATTGTTTTAGGTTTTAAAAACCGCAAACGACAAATGTTAAATACTAAAATTAACTTTGTGCTAATTGGCGCATATTTAACTGCAGTATTAGCCAAAGCATTTACCCAAATTCCTAATTTTAGTTTTGCTAACATGACTTTAAAAGCAAGTGTTGGTTTGGCCTTAATTATTTTTATGCTTTACTTAAATTTACGTGCATTATTATTAATGCGCAAGGATGAAGAAATGATAAAAAGTGCTGATAGAATTAGATAAGAAAAAAATTGTAAGGGAAAATTATGCTAGAAAACAGCACACGTACAGAGTTAGAAAGTTTAGGAGAATTTGGTTTAATTGATTTATTAACCAAGCATATAAAAATACATCAACCATCTACTTTAAAAGGGGTTGGAGATGATGCTGCAGTTATCAATCATCTTGATAACCGCACTGTGGTTAGCACGGATTTATTGCTTGAAGGAATTCATTTTGATTTAAGTTATTTTCCATTAAAACACTTGGGTTATAAAGCCATTATGGTTAACCTAAGTGATATTTATGCCATGAATGCAAAGCCTACTCAGGTTACGGTTTCAATTGGTTTAAGTAGTAAATTTAGTTTGGAGGCCGTTGAAGAATTATATGCAGGAATGTTAATGGCTTGCGATAGGTATGAAGTAGATTTAATAGGTGGCGATACAAGTGCATCAAAACAAGGATTAATAATTAGTGTAACTGCTTTGGGTGAAGCCAATGAGGATGATTTGGTTTATCGTAATGGCGCACAAGTACACGATTTATTATGCGTAAGTGGCGATTTGGGTGGTGCTTATATGGGTTATCAATTGCTTGAGCGCGAAAAGCGTGTGTTTTTAGCAAGCCCAGATATACAGCCAGAATTGGAAGGCAAAGATTATATTATTGAAAGGCAATTGAAGCCCGAAGCCCGTAAGGATGTAATAAAATTATTAAAGGATTTAGGTGTAAAACCAACTAGCATGATTGATGTTAGTGATGGTTTATCATCAGAGATTATGCATTTATGTAGCCATTCAAATGTGGGTATGAGTGTGTATGAAGAAAAAATTCCAATCGACCCACAAACTTATGATATGGCGCGTGAGTTAGATTTAGATCCAACGATGACTGCTTTAAGTGGTGGCGAAGATTACGAGTTACTTTTTACCATCAAACAAGCCGATTTTGAAAAGCTAAAAAATCAACCTGATATTACGATTATTGGTTTTGTAACCGATGCAAGTGAAGGTATAAAAATGATTAGCAAAAGTGGTAATACGCATAACCTAAAAGCGCAAGGTTGGAAAGCCTTTTAATAAAAAAAAACAATAGCCAATGCCGCGTATACTAGCAATTGATTATGGTACAAAAAGGGTAGGGTTAGCAGTAACTGATCCGCTTAAAATTATTGCAAGCGCATTAGATACCGTCCATGCAAAAGATGTAATGGCATATTTAAAAAAATATACAGTAACAGAAGAGGTAGATTGTTTTGTGGTGGGTTTGCCTAAGCGTTTAGATGGCACCGATTCTCAATCGGCAGTGCATGTAAATGCTTTTGTTACCTCATTGCAAAAAAACTTTCCAAACACAAAAATTGTTAGGGTTGATGAAAGGTTTACATCTACAATTGCTACAAGAAGTTTATTAGAAATGGGTTTGAAAAAAAAGGATAGGGCTAACAAATCAAACATCGACCAAGTTAGTGCCGTACTTATACTTCAAACCTATATGGAAATGATTTAATTTATTAAAAGTTTAATTGATACACGAGTTTTTAAAATGATATATCCAATAATTGCATACGGAGATCCAGTATTAAGAAAAATAGGTTCGCCCATTAATAAAGATTACCCAAACTTAAATGAAGTAATTGCAAGCATGTTCGAAACAATGTATGAGTCGCATGGAGTTGGCCTTGCAGCACCACAAATTGGTAAAGCAATTAATTTATTTATTATTGATAGCAGTAAGTTTGAAGATGAGAAATACCCAGACGTAAAAAAGGTATTTATTAATGCTGAAATTATTGAAGAAACAGGTGATAAATGGGATTTTGAAGAAGGCTGTTTAAGCATTCCGCACATACGCGAAAATGTTAAAAGACATAGCAAACTTACCATTAAATACCAAGATGAGAACTTTGAAAATAAAGAGGAATCTTATGATGGTATTGTGGCAAGGGTTATACAACATGAGTTCGACCACATACAAGGAATTTTATTTGTAGATAGGTTAAGCGAACTTAAAAAACGCTTAATTAAAAACAAGCTCATTAACATATCAAAAGGAGCAGTAAATGTTGATTACAAAATGAAATTTCCACAAACTAGGTAACTTCTATAGTTTACATTCATTTTTTTCGTATTTATGTAATTCGGTAAATAAAAATTTGTATTGCCGAATGAGTTGTAGTATTTAATAAAACATCAACCCAAATAGAAAAAAAAGAAATTAACATGCAACATAATTACCCTTCTTTACATTACTTTTTGCGCAATGCGGCAAACAATATAAAAACACCCGACAGTACGTTTTTATTGGCCAAAAAGGATGCTGGTTATGAGGCCATAACTTATGCTCAGGTTATAGATGAATTAAATGCAATATCCGCTTACCTACTCAATAAGGGTTACAAAAAGGGCGATAAAGCAGCCTTAATTATTGAAAATTGTCCAGAATATATTGCATTTGATCAAGGGTTAATGCAATTAGGAATGGTTAATGTTTCTATATACCCAACATTAAGCGAAAGTGAAATTCAACATATTTTAAATGATTCGCAATCGGTAGTTATATTAGTAGGTACGCCTTTTTTATTAAAAAAAATAAATAAAATTAAAGCCAACTGTCCCCACTTAAAATATATTATTACTGCTTTTGATGCTAAAACCGCAGAGGAAGATGTAGAATCTTATAGCCAAATTGTTACAGCAGGTAAAAAGCTATATCCGTTACTAAAAGATAAAGTTGAAGAACAATTGGTTTCGGTTAAGCCTGATGATTTATCGTGTTTGCTTTATACTTCGGGTACAACCGCTTTGCCCAAAGGTGCAATGTTATCGCACAATAATTTTATGAGCAATGTAATAATGGGTGTACATTTAATACCCATTGTAAATAAAAACTACCGCTTTCTTTCTTTTTTACCAATGTGCCATGTTTATGAGCGTACTGCCACGTACTATTTAAGTACTTAGATTGGTAGCGAAATTGCATTTGCACAAAGCTTAGAGGCATTAACTAGCAATATAAGTGAGGCCACTCCAACGGCAATTTTAACAGTACCACGTTTGTTAGAACGTATTGAAGAACGTGTGCGAAAAACTACTGCAACGGCTGGAGGTATTAAACTTAAAATATTTAATTGGGCATTAAAAATTGGTGAAACCCGAAGAATAAATAGGGAAGAACATAAACCAAATGGACTTTTGCTTGATGTACAACTTGCCATTGCAGAAAAGTTGGTATACAGCAAAATAAAGCAACGTCTTGGTGGTAAAATGGAAGTAATGATTTCTGGTGGAGGCGCATTACCACAACATGTTGGCGAGTTTTTTGGGAATATTGGTGTGTTGGTTTGCGAAGGTTACGGCTTAACAGAAACATCACCATTGGTTACCGTAAATACACCCGAAAGGCAAATATATGGAACTGTGGGGCGTATTGGCAATGGTGTTTCGGTGGCTATTCAAAACCCCGATACCAAAGAAATTATTACTACACAAACTTACGATTCATTTCATCCTGATTTTAGCAGTGCCGAAGGTGAGATATTAGTTAAAGGTCCAAATGTGATGTTGGGATATTGGAATTTACCCGAACAAACTGCTGCTACAATTGATGCTGATGGTTGGTTACACACGGGTGATGTAGGTAAGTTTTATAAAGGATATTTAAAAATTACCGATAGGATAAAAAATATTTTGGTAAACTCGTTTGGTAAAAATGTGTACCCAACACCTATAGAAAACGCGTATTTAAAATCGCCAAAAATTGAGCAAATATTTTTAATAGGCGATAACCAAGAATATTTAACCGCTATTGTTGTTCCAAGTAGAGAAGAAATGAAAGAAGTATTTGGTGTTAATGATGCTTATTTTAATGAAAATACAGCCTTTATTAATGATGATAAAATTTATAAATGGATTGATGAAGACATGCGTTTATCCGAAAAAGAATTGGGTAAGTTTGAGCGTGTTCGTCAATTTATTATTAAGCGCCAGCCCTTTAGTTTAGAGGCTGAAGAAATGACCCCTACACAAAAAATTAAACGTAAAGTGGTAGAGAAAAAATACCAAAAAGAAATAAAAGACTTATACGTAAAAATCGTAGACTAGTTATTCTTAAATAAAAAAGCCTGCTGGATTTAATTTCAGCAGGCTTTTTTATTAAAAATCTTCTTCTATCACTTCTTGTACTCGGCCTACTTGGCCATCATCAAGCCTTACTTTAATTCCCCGGTGATGTTTTGGTGCACTTGTTAAAATATCTTTAACAATACCCTCTGTTAGGTTGCCATTTATTTGGTCCTTTTTTAAAATAATGTTTACCAAATCACCACGTTTTATGTTTGCACGTATTGTTCCGTCCATTATTTATAAACACGTTTTAACTTAAACTCTTTTACTGGAGCAACAATCATTGGAACTTTTTCTACCGTTACCGAACTAGTATCCAAACCAAATGCTTTTTCTTCGCTTAAACTTAATGTATCAAGCACGCTATAAGCATCCATAATTAAACTTTCGTAAACACTTAATTCATTTTCGTAACTTAAATGGCGCTTTAATACTACAAACCTAAAATCACCAGTAATATTAAGTTTGCTTAATGATGCATATCTACTGGTAACATCTACTTCGTGGTTTTTCATTAATTCTTCCACCACTTTTCTAAAGTAGAAGTTAATTTTTTGTTCAACCCTAAACCCTAATCTAAAATCAATTTTAATAATATCGTGGCTTGCAATATGGTCTACTTTATATTGCATGGTGTAAGGCTGGTCGTCTACATGTATGTGTACAAACCAATAGATATCTGCGCGTTTTGGTTGTTTTTGAAGTATGCTATACACAACCTTGTTTTCTACTTCAAGAGAATTATCAGTACTGGTTAAATAAACCAAATGGGTAGCATATTTAGGTACAGTTGTGTCGTTACTTAATTGTTGTAAAATAGGAATATAATCGCGCAATTTTACAAACTCTGTTAAACGATTTTTAATTTTACGGCCTTTAAACCAAACCCACATTATGGTAATAAATAGCAAGCTAATTAATAAAGTCATCCAGCCACCATGTGGTATTTTTATAATATTGGCAACTAAAAAACAGGCCTCAATAGATAAGTATACTGTAGTTATAATAAGTACAATGGCTTTTGGTGTTTTTATTTTGCGCAGGTAACTTGATAATAAAATCGTGGTCATCATCATGGTGGTAACAATTGCTAAACCGTATGCTGCCTCCATTTGCGATGATTCTTTAAAATACAATACAATGCCAATACATCCAGCCCATAATATCCAATTTACACTTGGTACATATAATTGTCCTTTGGCAACTGATGGGTATTTGATACGCACTTTGGGCCAAACATTTAACCGCAATGCCTCACTTATTAAAGTAAACGAACCACTAATCATTGCCTGACTTGCAATAATTGCTGCTAATGTAGCCACCACAATGCCTGGTATTAAAAACCATTGGGGCATAATTGCATAAAAAGGGTTGATATCGGCAGCTTGTGTACCCATACTTTTTATAACCCAAGCACCTTGTCCAAAGTAGTTTAAAATTAAGGTAGCTTTTACAAATATCCAACTTATACGGATATTCTTTTTACCGCAATGCCCCATGTCAGAGTATAATGCTTCGGCACCAGTTGTACATAAAAATATTGCACCCAATAACCAAAATCCTTGCGGGTAATTTACCAATAAGTTATATGCATAGTATGGGTTTAAAGCCTTTAATACTTCGGGGTGGCTAGCCAAGCTAATTGCACCTAAAGTACCCAACATTAAAAACCAAATAAACATAACTGGGCCAAATACTTTACCCACGATACTTGTACCAACCCGTTGAATTAAAAATAAGGTAGTAATAATAACAATTACAATAGGTATTGTAGGAATATCAGGATAGATAATAAGTAAACCTTCTACTGCCGATGAAACCGAGATTGGTGGTGTAATCATACCATCAGCAAGTAAAGCGCAACCTCCAATTATTGCTGGAAGAATTAGATAGGGTCTTCGCCTACGAATTAAAGCATACAGTGAAAAAATCCCACCTTCACCATTATTATCTGCACGAAGTACAATAATTACATATTTGATGGTTGTTTGTAAAGTAAGGGTCCAAAAAACTGCGGATAAACCACCAAGAATTAAATCTTCTGAAATGATTTTATTGGCAATAATTGCTTTAAAAACGTAAAGAGGAGAGGTTCCAATATCACCGAAAATGATGCCCATTGTTACCAACAGACCAGCCATTGATACTTTTGACAACTTGTTATGATCGTTCACAAATGTGGAGTTAAACGCTGTAAATTTAAATAGTTATTTTATTAACTTTTTAGAAAGCATATTCAGAAATAAAATGCAAGCGGAATAACATCACTTCTTCTTTAGAAAAGTCGCTGCTAAACTCGTTTACTGCCGCATCAATATTATCTTCTTGTGCTCCTCTAAAATAATCCATCACCTCCTCTTGCAAGTCTTCGTCAGCCATATCATTTATATAGCCTCTAAGGTTAAGTTTAGTACCACTTAAAATTATATTCTCCATTTCAGTTAGCAAATCATCCATTTTAAAACCTTGCGAACGAGCAATGTCAGGTAGATTTATCTTTTTATCGATATTGGTAATAATGGCAATTTTTTTAGCTGATTTATTTACCACCGATTTCATCACCATTTCATCTAATTTTTCGATATCGTTTTCTTTAACGTATTTATCAATTAGCTCAATATATGGCTTACCAAACTTGGTTGCTTTCCCTTTGTTTACTCCCGATATTCTAGACAATTCATCCAAACTTGTTGGATATTTGCTAGCCATTTCTTCTAATGATGGTTCTTGGAAAATAACATAAGGAGGCAAGTTATTTTGCTTACCAACTTTTTTGGTTAGGTCTTTTAATAAAGCAAATAATGCCTCGTCATAAACATTTTCTACCTCAACATCTTTTTCATCTTCATCAGTTACTTTATCAAATTTTTGATCTAATGCAACTTCAATTTTGGTAGGTTTTTTTAAGAATGCAATGCCCTTATCATTAACACTTAATAATCCGTAATTTTCTATATTTTTGGTGATGTAACCATTAAGCAACAATACCCTAATAAGTGATTTCCAAAAGTTTTCATCTTGATCTTTACCTTTGCCAAAATGGGCTAATTTTTCGTGGCCACTTAAAGTTACTTCGTGTGTTTTTTTGCCAATAATAATATCTACCACGTGGTTTAATACATACTTGCCTTTAATATCTTTAATGGTATTTAATACTAAAACAGACTCTTCTTTAGCATCAATTTTAACTTTAGGATGACGGCAATTATCGCACATGTTATTGCAACCTTTTTCGTCATATACTTCGCCAAAATAATGTAATAAAAACTTTCTTCTACATGCCGATGATTCTGCAAAAGCTTGTGTTTCAAAAATAAGTAATTCACCAATTTCTCTTTCGGCTACAGGCTTATCTTTCATAAACTTTTCAAGTTTATCAATATCAGCTGGGTTATAATAAAGCAAGCAATCACTATCTATTCCATCGCGTCCTGCTCTACCTGTTTCTTGATAGTAACCCTCAATACTTTTAGGCACATCATAATGTATTACAAACCTAACGTCTGGCTTGTCTATACCCATACCAAATGCTATGGTTGCAACAATCACATCACAATCTTCCATCAAAAATGCATCTTGGTGGTTGGCACGTGTTTTTGCATCTAAACCTGCATGATAAGGTAGGGCTTTTATTCCGTTTGCTTTTAATACACCAGCAATTTCTTCTACCTTTTTGCGGCTTAAGCAATAAATTATACCTGTTTTGTTTTTACGGGCTTGTATGTATTGAACCATGTCTTTTAAAACATCGTTCTTTTTGCCTTTGGGCCTAACTTCGTAGTATAAATTGGTACGGTTAAATGATGATTTGTAAACCAAAGCATCACCCATTTGTAAATTTTTTTGTATGTCTTGCTGAACTTTAGGAGTTGCAGTAGCAGTTAAGGCCATCATCGGAACGTCCTTAATCTCCTTAATCATTTGTTTTATTCTGCGGTATTCGGGTCTAAAATCATGTCCCCACTCGCTTATACAATGGGCCTCATCAACCGCAACAAAAGATATATTAATTGATTTTAAAAAATCAATAGTCTCATCTTTTTTTAATGTTTCGGGTGCAATATAAAGCAACTTTGTAGCGCCATCACTCACATCTTTTTTAACTCGGGTAATATCACCTTTACTTAATGATGAGTTTAAAAAGTGTGCAATGCTCTCAGTGCCAAACGAACGTAATTGGTCCACTTGGTTTTTCATTAAAGCTATAAGTGGCGATATAATGATGGTAACACCTGGTAGCATTAAAGCTGGTAATTGGTAACACAAACTTTTGCCACCGCCCGTGGGCATAATTACAAAAGTGTCGTCACCATTCATTACACTATTTATAATTTGTTCTTGTTCATCTTTGAAACTATCAAATCCAAAAAACTCCTTTAGACTATCCTTTGCACTCTTCTTTGCAACTTTCATACTGCGATATATTTTTATTAAGTATTGGCTTTTCTGATAAAAGCGGTGCTAAGTTAGCACGATAAATCCTTTTTTGAAAATTTGATTATTAAAATCTTTATTTGCAAATACTAATATACGCCTTTTGTGAGGAAATACGCACTTGCGCTATATTATTATTATTAATGATTTTTATCAACAGTATGGAGAAAAACAAAAATCACTACGCTATTATTATGGCAGGTGGAATTGGAAGTAGATTTTGGCCTTATAGCAGAACCCAAAGACCTAAACAGTTTTTGGATATATTGGGAGTTGGAAGTACGCTTTTACAAAGTACCTATAATCGTTTTCTTAAACATTTTGAAAAGGATAACATTTACATTGTTACTAACCAAAGTTATTTGCCCATGGTAATGGAACAAATTCCGGGAATCAACCCAACGTGTGTTTTAGGTGAACCTTCTGCTAAAAATACGGCTGCATGTATTGCTTATGCTGGGGCAAAAATTCATCAAATTAATACACATGCATTATGTGTAATAGCACCTAGCGATCATTTAATTTTAGATGAAGCCAGTTTTATTGATAAACTTATTTTTGGTTTAAACTATGCCAAAAATAATCAAGCTTTGGTTACATTGGGTATTCGCCCAAGCCGCCCAGATACTGGATATGGATACATTCAATATATTGATGAGCGCCAACAAGAAGGATTGTTTAGGGTAAAAACTTTTACCGAAAAACCTTCATTAGAACTTGCCCAAACTTTTATTGATAGTGGTGATTTTTTATGGAATGCGGGTATTTTTATTTGGAGCAGTTCATCCATCAGAAAAGCATTTAAAGAATTAATGCCCGAACATTATGAGTTGTTTGATAAAGCATCAAAAAGTTTTGGTACCGCAAATGAGCAAGCTGCTATTCAAGGTGTGTATGAACAATGCCGTTCTATTTCTATTGATTATGGAATTTTAGAAAAAGCAGATAATGTATATGTAATTCCTAGCGATTTTGGCTGGAGTGATTTAGGTACTTGGACATCTCTTTACGAAAATTTTAAACAAAAAGACGAATACAACAATGCCATTGATGGTAAGCACATTCATGTGTATAATACCCAAAATTGTATGATTAGCTCACATGCCAGTAAAGGTAAAGTTGTGGTATTAAATAGTGTGCAGGATATTATTGTGGTTGATACCGAAGATGTTTTAATGATTTGTGATAAAAGCAAAGAGCAAGAGGTAAAACAAATGGTAGCCGACATGAAGATTAAATACGATGAAAAATACACCTAATTAAATGATGCGAAACACACCACCTAAACTTATCAAAGGCGATAAAATTGCCTTTGCGGCTTCGGCTCGTAAAGTTGATATGGATGAATTAGCACCGGCTATAAAAATATTTGAAAGCTGGGGGCTTGAGGTGGTTTTGCACGAAGATTTATTTGCAGTAGATAATCAGTTTGCAGGTAATGATGCAACAAGGGCCAAGGTTTTAAATACCTACTTAAAGAATGACGAAATTAAAGCCATCATTTTTGCCCGTGGTGGTTATGGCACTGTTAGAATTATTGATGATATTGACTTTTCGGGATTAACAAATAAGCCTAAATGGTTAATTGGTTATAGTGATATTACTGTTATACATAGCCATTTAAATGTTAATACTAATTGTAACACCTTGCATGCTACAATGCCAATTAATATGCAGCAGCATAATGTAAATAGTAGCAGCATTCATGCATTAAAAAATATTTTGTTTGATGAACATGGTGTTGTGTATCAAATTCCTCAAAATAGCTTAAATAGATTTGGTACTGCAACCGCAGAAGTTGTAGGTGGAAACCTATCGGTACTTTTTAGTTTGTTGGGTTCAAAAAGTGATGTTGACACTAACGGAAAAATACTTTTTATTGAAGATTTAGATGAGTATTTGTACCATATAGACAGGATGATGCAAGCACTTAAACGGGCTGGTAAATTAAGTAACTTGGCAGGCTTAATAGTGGGGGGCTTAAACGATATGCGCGACAATACCATTCCGTTTGGATTAACTGCGGAGCAAATAGTTGCCAATGCAGTTAAAAAATATAAATACCCAGTTGCATTTAACTTTCCAATAGGTCATTTAGAGGTGAATTTGCCTTTACTAATTGGCGGTACTTATAGCCTAAATGTTGCGGATAATATCAACTTCTA
Source organism: Bacteroidia bacterium (assembly GCA_034676125.1). GTDB lineage: Bacteria > Bacteroidota > Bacteroidia > UKL13-3 > UKL13-3 > UBA6183. The sequence continues at coordinate 11,926 of JAUCCO010000004.1, read as the reverse complement.
CTTAAAATAAGTATTAGTTTTATTGTCATTATTTCAAATCAAACTGACTAATATTTGTTTTTTTAAAATTAAAAGATAATATTCGTTTAGGGGAATTGTTTTTATGCCTAAGAATATTCATTTAATATACACATTGTACGCTATAATATTTTCTACCATAGGTGGGCCATTATATTTTATAGTTAAGCCTGCATTGTTGCGTGGTATTAAGCCTATATACAACACCACGCTGTGGAATGAATAGGAGATGTTATTTTTTTAGCTAAAATCACTGGCTATTTTATTATGTAGTGCAATTATTTATTTAGTACCTCAATTTTTTTTGATGTACTTCTTGTTTTTTTTAGCACTTTTATCAATTTTAAAAACCAATTAATTTAATAAATATGAAAAATATCGACAAACGATTAACGAAGTTTATGTTAGGAGTCTTACTCCTCATGTTTGCTTTTGTTAATGCAAATGCACAGAGTGTAGTTATAGGCTCTGGCACAACAACCACAAATGGCACAGGGAATGACCCTATAGATGCATACTTTGCAAAAATGCGTTACCAAGTGGTGTACACCGCGGCAGAATTAACCACAGCGGGTTTACCTGCTGGTGCTAATATTACCAGTTTAGGATGGTCAGTATCCGAAGATTATGGTGGTGGTAACTTATTAGGTTATACCATTAGTATGGGGCATACCTCAGCAACAAATTCTGCTGCGCATAATGCATCTGCGGTATCTGTAGTTAAAAATGCATTTAGTTATAACCCTACCGTAGTTACTGCTGGTAACTTTGATACCATTGCTTTTGATAATAATTTTATTTGGAATGGCTCAGATAATATTTTGGTAAATATTTGTACCAATGGTCCAAATCCTTTTACTTCACCTTATGGCGGTGTTCGTACCATTGCTGCATCTACAACTAATGGATCTAGGTATTACAGAACAGATTCTGGTCCCGCAGCTTGTACATCTACTACTACTGCTGCAAACACTACCAAGCCACAAATTAGGTTTTCTTATTTTCCACCAACACCTTGTTCTAATCCAGTTACAGGTGGCACCACCACATCAAGTGCAGTGCTTACTTGTCCAGGAAATAGTTTCTCACTTGGTTTATCAGGTGCATCTATAGGAACCGGTATTACTTACCAGTGGCAATCATCTACCGATAGTCTTGTATTTACTAACCTTACAAATGATACTAACGCTAGCTATACTTCTGTTTTAACAACTGATTCGTTATTTTTCCGTTGCGAAATTACTTGTTCGTTTGGTACACCAGCATACAGTTTACCTATTAAAATTAAAACCGATATATTTGAAGTTACACCTACAAATGCCTACGAAGAAGGCTTTGAAAGCATAACTGCAAATAATCAATTACCTGCTTGTATGGAAGCCACTAATCTTGGTTCAGTAGTTTATACTTATACAGCAGCCCAAGCAAATTATAACCAAGCGGCACGTACTGGTAATAAATTTGCAAGTTTTAGGTATTATTGTAATGATTTTATCTTTACAAAAGGACTTAAACTTACACAAGGAGTTACTTATTCGTTTTCAACTTGGTTTGTTACTGATGGTTATGCTTCAAGCTGGGATTCTGTGTCTTTATACGTAGCTACCGCACCTAATGCAGCATCTGCAACATTATTACCAGGTGCAACTTTAATACAGCCATCTAATACTACTTATCAAAAATTAACCGGTTCGTTTACGCCTACTACTACAGGAATTTATAGGTTTGCCTTTAAAGTTGTTGATGCTGGAAATCCTTACTACTTATCAATAGATGATATAAAAGTAGAAGTAGCACAAGCACCAATAGTTGCTACAGGTAATAAAGCTAATATTACTACATCAGGTGCTACACTTTCTGGAAATATTACAGCAGATGGTGGTGCAGCAGTATCGGTTAGTGGTGTTGTTGTAAGTACATCACCATCGCCTGTACGTGGCGCTTTTGGTGTTATTGATTCTGCTTCAAATCCAAACGTTGGTATGGGAGCATTTTCAGTAAATGTTGCAGGTTTAACATTGGGAACAACTTATTACTACCGTGCTTATGCAACAAATGCAATTGGAACTACCTATGGTGCTGATAGTTCATTTACTACAAACTCTGCTAGTGTAGTACCAACAGTTCTTAGAACTGCGGCAACAAACGTACAAGCCTATAGTGCAACTTTAGGTGGTAATATTACCTCAAATGGTGGCGACCCAGTATTTGCAAGTGGTGTGGTTTATAGCACAACACCTAATCCAGCATTGTTTGGTTTTGGTGTAGTTGATTCTACAACAACCCCTGCAGTAACAGCTGGTTTATTTAGTATCAATCCTGTTGGTTTAACACATTCAACCAAATACTATTACCGTGCTTATGCAACCAACTCTATTGGTACTGCATATAGTGTTGAAGATAGTTTTATCACCGCTCCAGTAATTAGTACTTTACCATACTTGCAAAACTTTGATTCTGCAGGCAATACAGGTTGGAGTTCAGGAATAGTAACATACAATACAAACGATTGGGTTCTTGGTACTCCAGCTAAAACAATTTTGAATGGAGCGTATTCAGCTCCAAATGCATGGGTTACTAATCTTACAGGAACTTATAGCAGTAGTAATCAAAACTCTGCGGTGGTATCACCACAAATGGATTTTAGCACATTAACCGCAGCTCCAATATTACGTTTTAAACATAAGTTTAATACTGAAGATGGTTATGATGGTGGTGTTGTAGAAATATCAATTAATAATGGTACGTGGACTAAGGTAAATAATGTAGTAGGTACAGGAACAAACTTTAATACGCCATTGGCTACTTCTTGGTATAATAATACAAATTCATATCTAGCTTTAGATGCAAATAATTTCTCAGGAAATAGCACTAATTATTCGTCAAATACAAACGGTTGGATTGTATCTACAGTTTCACTTGTTGGAGCAAATGGCCAAAGTAATGTTAAGATACGCTTCCGTTTTGCTGCAGATCCTTATACATTCGAAGGTTGGGCAATAGATGATATTGAAGTATTTGCTCCAGCAGCCCCAACAGTTGCAACTGGTACACATACTAATGTTACTACCTCAAGTGTTACCTTAGCAGGTAATATTACTAATGATGGTGGTAACACTATAACAGCAAGTGGAGTAGTAATTTCTACATCGCCAACTCCCGTTCGTGGTGGTTTTGGCGTAATTGATTCTGCAACTAACCCACTGATTAAAGGAGGTACATTTACTGTAAACGTAACCGATTTATATTTAGCCACAACTTATTATTATCGTGCATACGCAGTTAATGGAGTTGGTACAAGTTATGGTGCAGATAGTACGTTTACAACAAATGCAGCAGCTGTAATACCAACTGTTGTTAAAATAGCAGCAAGTAACTTACTTGCATATAGTGCAACTTTAGGTGGTAACATCACTTCTGATGGTGGTTCGGCTGTATTTGCAAGTGGTGTGGTTTATGGTACAACGCCTAATCCAGCTTTGTTTGGAACTGGTGTAGTTGATTCTACAACAAATCCGGCAGTTACTACAGGTTTATTTAGTGTAAACCCTGCTGGCTTAACACATTCAACCAAATATTATTACCGTGCTTATGCAACCAACGCTGTTGGTACTGCATATAGTGTTGAAGATAGTTTTATTACTTCTCCAGTGGTAAGTAATTTACCTTATATGCAAAACTTTGATGCTGCTGGAAATACAGGATGGAGTAGTGCAATAGTAACAGGAACAGCTAATAACTGGGTACTCGGAACTCCAGCAAAAACCTTCTTAAATGGAGCTGCTTCAGCGCCAAATGCATGGGTAACTAGTTTAACTGGCAACTATGATAATTCCCAAAATGCTGCAGTAGTTTCACCACAATTTGACTTTACAACAGCAACAGCAAGTCCAATATTAAGGTTTAAACATAAGTTTCAATCTGAAACTGGTTGGGATGCATTGGTAGTTGAAATGTCAGTAAATGGTGGTGCTTGGACCAAGTTGGATAACAATGTTGGTACAGGTACAAACTTTAATACCACTTTAAGTACTGCTTGGTATAATAGTTCAAGTGGTTCTGGTCCAATTACGCCAGCTAAATTTACTGGGGATCCAGGTGGGTCTGCAGGATATGCAAGCCAGGTAAATGGTTGGATTACTTCTGTTACCTCATTAGTAGGTGCAACGGGACAATCAAATGTTAAAATCCGTTTCCGTTTTGGATCAGATGGCACTGGCAATAGAGAAGGTTGGGCAATTGACGATATTGAAGTATTTGCACCAGCAGCACCGAGTGTTGCTACAGGTACAAAAACCAACATCACCAATGCTGCCGTTACCTTAGCGGGTAATATTAGCAACGATGGCGGTAACGCTGTAACTGCAAGCGGTTTTGTTATTTCTACTTCACCAGCTCCGGTTCGTGGTGGATTTGGTGTAATTGATTCTGCAACTAATCCAATAGTTACAGGCGGTACATATACAAAAAATGTGGCCAATTTATTTGCTGCAACCACTTATTACTATCGTGCTTATGCAGTTAATGGAATTGGTACAAGTTATGGGGCAGATAGTTCATTTACAACCAATGCATCTGCTGTAATACCTACAGTGGTAAGAGTTGCCGCTACTAATGTTAATGCAACAGTAGCAACTGTTGGTGGTAATATCACATCTGATGGTGGTTCTACTGTATTTGCTAGTGGTGTTGTTTATAGCACAACTCCTCTGCCAATATTGTTTGGTTCTGGTGTAGTTGATTCTACAACAAGTCCAGCAGTAACAACAGGTTTATTCAGTATAAACCCTGCTGGCTTAACACACTCTACTAAATATTACTACCGTGCATACGCAACTAATGCAGTGGGTACTGCATATAGTGTTGAAGATAGTTTTACAACCGCTCCTATAATTAGTACTTTACCATACGCCCAAAATTTTGAAGGTACAGGTAATACAGGTTGGGGTTCAATGCTAACATCAACCAATTCAAACGTTAACTGGATTGTTGGTTTGGCAACATACAACAACTGGGTTTTAGGAACTCCTGCAAAAACGTATTTGTCTGGAGCTAAGAGTGGAACTAAAGCTTGGGTAACCAAAACCACTGGCGATTATGATACCGATCATGATGCATCAGTAGTATCGCCTCAGTTTAACTTTGGTGCACTTACCTCAGATCCAATCGTTCGTTTCAACCATAAATTTAAATGCGAAACAGAATGGGATGGTTTAATTGTAGAAGTTTCAATAAACGGTGGTTTCTGGAGACGTGCTGATAGTACTGTTGGTACTGGCGGAAACTTTAACTCAACGGCTAGTTACAGTTGGTATAATACTAATATTACAAATACTGGAGCTTCATCTGTTGCACCTTATTTCTCTACAGACTTAGGTTCTGCATCTGTTTATAGCAGTCAAACAAATGGTTGGATAGAAAGTGCTTTCAAATTAACTGGTGCTGCTGGTCAATCAAATGTCCGCTTCCGTTTCCGTTTTATTGCAGATGCTTATGTAACAGACGAAGGTTGGGCAATAGATGATATTGAAGTAGTAAATGTAGTAACACCTACAATAGCTGCAAGCAATGTTACAGCTACGCCAGCTCTTACTTCAGCAAACGTTTCGTTTACTGCGGGTAACGGTACTGGCCGTATGGTAGTGGCACGTTTAACATCTGTGTTGGCTGTTGCTCCTACTAATAACACCATGTATGGTGCAAGTGCAGTTTATGGTTCAACCAATACAACTGGTACAGGTAACTATATAGTTTACATGGGTAACGGTACAAGTGTAAATGTTACAGGCTTAACTGCTGCTACAGGTTACACATTTGATGTGTACGAGTTTAATGGTAAATACATGCATATTAACTTTGCTTCGGGTATTAACTCTAGCACTACAACTACGCCAGTTAAATTACTTAGCTTTACTGCTGAGAAACAAAATGCTGATGTTCGTTTAAGCTGGATAACTGTAAGCGAGAAAAACAATGCAGGATTTAATGTTGAACGTAGTATTGATGGTAAAACGTTTGAAGTTGTAAACTTTGTAAAAGGATCAAACAACGCAAGCCGCACCAACTATGTGTCAACAGATAAAGATGCATTTGCAGTAACAGGTGTAAACAAATTATACTACCGCATACAACAATTAGATGAAAACGGTAAATTTGAATACAGCACAGTAGTACCAGTTGTTAATACAGAAGCATTAACATCAGAAATCACTGCTTATCCAAATCCATTTAACGATAAATTAACAGTAACCATTAGCGATGCAAAAGCTGGTGTAGCTACAATAGAAGTAATGGATTTAAGTGGAAGATTAATGTATTCGGTAAATCAAACAATTGATAACGGCAATCAAACCTTAACAATTAACGAATTATCAACCCTAAGCCAAGGCGTTTACTTTGTACGCATAAGTACATTAGGTAACACCAAAGTGGTTAAGATGATTAAACAATAATTCTAAATAATATATTTTATGAAAGGCCTCTCGAATTTCGGGGGGCTTTTTTGTTTTTTATGCATTAATTTGCGGCATTAAATAATTGGTAAAAATTAACATTATGGATAAAAATGCATTGATAGAATGTGTGCCTAATTTTAGTGAAGGCATTGATTTAAATATAATAAAACAAATAACTAACCAAATTGAAAGTGTAGAAGGTGTAATGCTGCTTGACGTGGATGCAGGTAAAGCAACCAACCGCACTGTGGTAACTTTTGTAGGACATCCAGATGTGGTGATTGAAGCTGCTTATTTGGCCATCAAAAAAGCGGCTGAATTAATTGATATGAGTAAACATAAAGGTGAACATCCTCGTATGGGTGCTACTGATGTTTGTCCGCTTATACCCATTAGTGGAATTACTATAGAAGAGGCTATTGTTTACGCACAAAAGCTAGCAAAACGAGTAGGTGAGGAGCTAAATATTCCAGTGTATTTATACGAAGATGCACAACCCAACCCTTCACGTAATAATTTATCGGTGATAAGAGCGGGTGAGTACGAAGGGTTTTTTGATAAGATAAAATTACCCGAATGGAAGCCTGATTTTGGTCCTGCAATATTTAATCAAAAAGCTGGAGGAACGGTTATTGGCGTACGCGATTTTTTAATTGCTTACAATGTTAACCTCAATACAAAATCAGTTAGATTGGCAAATAGTGTTGCGTTTGATGTGCGTGAAGCTGGGCGAGTAAAACGTGATGGAAATCCGATAACAGGTAAAGTGGTTAAAGATGCGGATGGAAATGAGGTGCGTATTCCTGGAACTTTAAAATCAGTAAAAGCCATAGGTTGGTTTATTGAAGAATATGATGTTGCACAAATTTCGATGAATTTAACTAACTATAAAGTTACCTCAGTTTATCAAGCGTTTGATGAGGTAAGTAGGTGTGCTCAAAATCGTGGAATGCGTGTTACGGGTAGCGAAATTGTAGGTTTGGTTCCGCTTAGTTCTTTATTGGATGCCGGAAAACATTATCTGCAAAAGCAAGGAAGAAGTATTGGTGTTAGCGAAAAAGAATTGATTCATATAGCAGTAAAAAGTTTGGGCTTAGATGAACTAGCACCTTTTATACCTGAACAAAAAATTATAGAATACAAATTACGTAATGCAAAAACAGAACGATTAATTCGTATGGATTTACGTGGTTTTGCAGATGAAACCGCAAGCGAAAGTCCTGCCCCAGGTGGTGGAAGTATAAGTGCATATGTTGGTAGTTTGGGTGCTGCATTGGGCACTATGGTGGCAAACTTAAGTGCTGGTAAACGTGGTTGGGAAGATAGGGTTACATTGTTTAGTGATTTTGCACAACAAGGTCAGGAGGTAAAAAATACTTTATTGACTTTGGTTGATGAAGATACCAATGCGTTTAATAAAATTATGGATGCATTTGGTTTGCCAAAATCTAACGATGAAGAGAAAAAAATACGTTCGCAAGCAATTGAAGATGCCACTAAATATGCATGTGAAATTCCGTTTAAAGTAATGGAAACAGCTTATAGTATTATGCCCATGTTAAGTGCTATGATTTTGCAAGGAAACCCCAATAGCATTACCGATGCAGGTGTTGGTGTATTATGTGTTAAAACTGCCGTGCGTGGCGCTTATTTTAATGTTTTGGTAAATGCACAAGGGTTAAAAGACCGTGATTATGCAGAGCAAATAAAAACCAAAGCAAAACAATTATTAGAAAAAAACCATATCGAGGCAGATGCATTAATTGCCAAAGTTGAAGTAGCTATTGCATAAAAAAAACACTCATCTGCCAAACTTAAAATATTTTTGGTGGATGAGTATTTAAAGAATTAACAAGTAAAAATAAGTCTGTTTTTTATCTTAATTAGTGCAACAATTTATCGTAGTTATTAGCAAAAGTTTCAATGGCTTTTCTAATCATTTTATCCTCACTGCTAAGCACGGTAAAATAGCCTTCATCGCGCCACATTTGTCGGGCAATCATAGCTTTTAAAAGTAGTTTAACTTGTTTGCTAGATTGCACTATATCTGCATTGCTAAACTTGTTGCTACTATTTTGTTTCATATAAGTAACGAAGTTATTCCACATCACATCATCCACACTAAAAGCAGCATTATAAACCCCAGGGTTTTTATATTTTGCACTCAATAATTTTCTGTTTGTATCCATGTAATTATAAGTAAACCTACTTAATAAACTTTGTTCAAATAGGGCAATATAAAAATGGTTAATATAGCTGGTATCAACTGGTACAAATACATCTGGAGTAATACCTCCACCGCCATAAACAGTGCGTCCGTTTTGGGTTTTGTAAATGGTACTATCAGCAATTTTTTGTTTGGTACTATCATTCACTTCACCATCTTGATAACGGTGACTAATTTCATTTTGATACTCAGCCGCACCTATGGCATAGCTTTTTTGAATACAACGACCTGCTGGTGTATAATAACGCGAAACAGTTAATCGTATAGCCGAGCCATCTTTTAATTGAAAAGGCTCTTGCACCAATCCTTTACCAAAACTTCGTCTGCCTAAAATTACGCCACGGTCCCAATCTTGTATAGCACCACTAACAATTTCGCTTGCGCTTGCACTTCCTTCATCAATTAAAACTATTAGCTTTCCCGATTCAAAACTGCCCATGTTTTCAGCATTGTATTCTACCTTGTCGTGGCTTCTGCCTTGCGTGTATACAATTAGTTTTTTATCATCTAAAAACTCATCAGCAATACTGGTAGCAGCACTTAAATATCCGCCCGGGTTATTACGTAAATCTAAAATTAGGTTTTTTAATTGTTGGGCCTGAAGTTTCTCTAATGCATCTACAAACTCTTGATGCGTGGTGGCCCCAAAACGTTCAATCTTAATATAACCCGTATTGTTGTTTAACATTAAAGCCGCATCAACACTATAAATAGGAATTTGGCCACGTGCTATTTTGTAAGTAATTTTTCTTTTGCCATCGGGTCTAAATAAATGCACCATAACACTGGTACCCGCATTGCCCCTAAGTAGTTTAAATACTTGCTCGTTTGAGATACCCACACCAGCAACGTTTGCTGTATCCACTTGTATAATGCGGTCTCCAGCTAATACACCAACACCTTCTGCAGGTCCGTTTTTTAGCACATTTGCAACCAAAATAGTATCATCCAAAATACTAAATTCAATTCCAACACCTTCAAAGTTACCTTCTAAACCTTCGTTGGCTAACTTTAAATCTTTAGCTGGTATGTAAACACTGTGTGGATCTAACTGTGTAAGTAATTCTTGAATGGCAATTTCTTCCAGACTGTCTGTATTAACCGAATCAACATAAGCTTGGTTAATGATATTAAGAATTTGGCCTGTTTTACTTTTGTTTTTAAATACAAACAAACCACCATCTGTATTGGGTTTTAGCCACATGCCTAATAAAATACCACTAGCTATTAACAATGCGTATATAAAAGGTTGCCAAATATTTTTTTTCATTGAGGTTATTTGTGTAAGGTTTCAAAGATAACAACACAACTTGCCCAATCAAGGTTTTTTGTAAGTTGTTTTATTTTTAAAACCATATTAACCACAACAAAATTTTACACCATGGCCATAAAAAAATCATCCCTTAAAAAAACTAAAATTGCCTTAAGTAAGCCAGTAAAAAAAGACGCTTCTGCTAAAGATAAACGCACTACCGAACAATCATCTAAGTACAATAATTTAGAAAAAATGAGCACCAAACAATTACTTAGTAATATAAACGATGAGGATAAATTGGTGCCAGTTGCAGTAGAAAAAGTATTGCCAAAAGTTAAAAATTTGGTTGATGCTGCTTTTGAACGTATGCAAAATGGAGGAAGATTATTTTACATTGGAGCAGGCACAAGCGGCAGATTAGGTATAGTTGATGCAAGCGAATGTCCACCAACTTTTGGTGTTCCGTTTGATTTGGTGATTGGCTTAATTGCTGGTGGAGATGCTGCAATTAGAAAAGCAGTTGAGTTTGCCGAAGATGATGAAAAACAAGGTTGGAAAGATTTAAAAGCGCATAAAATTACCAAAAAAGATGTGTTAATTGGAATTGCTGCTAGTGGTAGTACACCGTATGTTATTGGTGCATTAACCGAAGCAAATAAAGCAGGTGTTTTAACAGGTTGCGTGGTGTGTAACAAAGGAAGTAAGTTGGCCAATGTTGCACAATTTCCCATTGAAGTAATAGTAGGTGCTGAGTTTGTAACAGGTAGTACCAGAATGAAAAGTGGCACTGCACAAAAGTTAGTTTTAAATATGATTAGTACTGCTTTAATGATTAAGCTTGGACGAGTTGTAGGCAATAAAATGGTAGACATGACACCATCAAACAATAAGCTGATAAAACGTGGTGCAAAAATGATTATGGATGATTTAAAAGTGGATGAAAATAATGCAACGTTATTATTAAGAACTTATGGTAATGTGCGCAAAGCAATTGAAGCCGTTAAAGGTTTAAATCTTAATAAATAGTTTTTTGGTTTGATACAAAAATCCCCCATCAGTTTGTTGATGAGGGATGGTATAAAGTAAAGTCAATTTCAGTATTTATTATCCTTCCTTTACCTCAAAAAGCGTATTAAATTTTTGCATTTGTTGGGTGATATTTTCATTACACAAATTGCCCATACTACCTTCATGCGTATGATTTAATTTTGTAGGAGCAGTAAAAGTTCCTGATTCAATCTCTAACCCAACTTGTTTGTATGCATCACGAAACGGAATACCACTTAACACCAATTCATTTACACGCTCAACACTAAATAAACTTTCGTAACCAGGTTGCTGCAAAATATTTTTTGAAATTTTAATGTGCTGCAACATAAAGTGCGTAATTTCCAAACAAGAAGAAAGCTCTTGTATTGCCGGAAAAACAATTTCTTTAGTAAGCTGTAGGTCTCTGTGGTAGCCAGATGGCAAGTTGTTTATTAACAAAGTAAGCTCGTTTGGCAAGGCTTGTATGCGGTTACATTTTGCACGAATTAATTCAAATACATCAGGGTTTTTTTTGTGCGGCATAATGCTCGAACCTGTAGTTAATTCATCCGGAAAGGTGATAAAAGCAAAATTCTGATTCATGTATAAACATACATCATAAGCAAATTTTGAAAGTGTTGCAGCTACTGCTGCCATTGCAGTAGCCATTGCTTTTTCTGTTTTACCACGTGTCATTTGTGCATACACTGCATTATAATTCATGGTTTCAAAATGCAATAAATCAGTAGTAAGTTTTCTATCAAGCGGAAAAGATGACCCATAACCTGCGCCCGAACCTAAAGGGTTTTTATTGCTGATGTTGTATGCCGCTTGTAACCACTCCATATCATCAACCAAACTTTCTGCATAAGCGCCAAACCACAACCCAAAAGAAGATGGCATTGCAAGTTGAAAGTGCGTGTAGCCCGGTAAAAGTTCGTT
>JAUCCO010000003.1:0-62896 GCA_034676125.1 Bacteroidia bacterium | reverse complement strand
GTAGGAGTTGGGCCTTTCAGCAATCACTCGAATTCACAAAAAAACTAACTAAAACAGCCGTTACAACTATAAAGTTATAACGGCTTTTAATAAGGTATGGGTTAATAATTAACCTCCGCTTTGTGCTGCTGCTCCACTCACAATTTCCGAAATTTCGGTTGTAATGGCTGCTTGGCGTGCACGGTTGTATTCTACTTTTAAACTCTTTAATAAGTCGCCTGCGTTTTCGGTTGCTTTATCCATTGCTACCATTCGCGCACCGTGTTCAGATGCAAACGAATCTAATAATGCACGGTACAATTGTGTTTTTAAAATTCTAGGAATTAACTCCTCTAAAATCTCCACACTCGAAGGTTCAAAAATGTAATCGTTCTTTTTACCTGTGCTAGTTTCACCGTTAATGTTAGTTACATTTATTGGTAAAAAAGGCTCGTTAGTTAAAATTACGGTTGCTGCATTTTTAAATTGGTTGTACACCAAATCAATTGCATCATACTTATTGTTTTTATAAACATCAAGTAAAAACTCACCAATTTTAAAACTGTTATTACCATTTAAGTCTAAAAAGGTATCTCTAAAATCTGCATTAACCGTAATGTTGGTTCTCGCAAAAAACTCACCACCTTTTTTCCCTATTGGCAATATTGTAATGTCTTTGCCAGCATATTTTTCTTTAACCAATTGGTTGGTTAGTTTAATAACATTGCTATTAAAACCACCACACAAACCTCTATCACTGGTAATAACTACAAGTAATACTTTTTTAACTTTACGTGGTTCAAAATATACTTTTAACGAGTCTACTTCAACGCTATCTGCTAAGTTAGCTAAAATACCATTTAGTTTTAATGCATAAGGACGCATTTGTATAATGGCATTTTGCGCCCTACGCAATTTAGTAGCACTTACCAATTTCATAGCCTTGGTAATTTGCTGGGTTGATGAAACCGAAGTGATACGAGTACGTACTTCTTTTAAATTGGCCATTTTGTTAATGTAATGTTGTGTAAATACTTTATTGCTTTTGGCAACGGGTATTTATATGAAATGTGTTTTTGTGGCTACAATTTAAAAATCGCTAGGTCCACAAAAACACATCTTCAAATTAATTATATTTAGCTGATAATTCTTTAGCTACCGTTTCGATAGTACCAGTAACCTCATCGCTTAAGTTACCTTTTTTCAAATCGGCTAAAATGTTGCTGTATTTAGCTTCCATAAATTGGTGAAACTCGGCTTCAAACTCACGTACTTTATTTACTGGTATGTTGTTTAACAAGCCTTTGGTTCCTAAGTAAATTATCGAAACTTGTTTTTCAACAGATAATGGTGAAAACTGACCTTGTTTTAATATCTCTACGTTACGAACACCTTTTGCTAATACAGCTTTAGTAGCAGCATCTAAATCAGAACCAAATTTAGAGAAAGCTTCTAACTCGCGGTATTGCGCTTGGTCTAATTTTAAAGTACCTGCAACTTTTTTCATCGATTTTATTTGAGCATTACCACCTACACGAGATACCGAAATACCTACGTTAATAGCCGGACGAACACCTGCGTTAAACAAGTTCGACTCTAAGAAAATCTGTCCATCGGTAATAGAAATTACGTTGGTAGGAATGTAAGCTGATACGTCACCTGCTTGGGTTTCGATAATTGGCAAAGCTGTTAACGATCCACCACCTTTAACTAAGTGTTTAATTGAAGGAGGAATATCATTCATTTCTTGCGCAATGCTATCAGTTCCAATAATTTTTGCAGCTCTTTCTAGCAAACGGCTATGAAGGTAAAACACATCACCAGGATATGCCTCACGACCAGGAGGACGCTTTAATAACAATGATACCTCGCGGTAAGCCACAGCTTGTTTTGATAAATCATCATAAACAATTAATGCCGGGCGACCAGTATCACGGAAAAACTCACCAATTGCAGCACCACCCATTGGGGCAAAAAACTGCATTGGAGCTGGATCTGATGAAGTAGCTGTAACTACAACAGTGTAAGGCATTGCACCTTTTTCTGTTAATGTTTTTACAACTTGTGCTACAGTAGATGCCTTTTGGCCAATAGCTACATATATACAAAACACAGGTTTGCCTGCATCAAAAAATTCTTTTTGGTTGATAATGGTATCAATACAAACAGCAGTTTTACCAGTTTGACGATCGCCAATAACTAACTCACGTTGTCCACGTCCAATAGGAATCATCGCATCAATAGCTTTAATACCTGTTTGTAGTGGTTCTTTTACTGGCTCACGATAAATTACACCAGGAGCTTTACGCTCAATTGGCATTTCATATAACTCACCAGTAATAGGGCCTTTACCATCAATAGGAAAACCCAATGTATTAACAACACGGCCAAGCATACCTTCACCTACTTTAATAGATGCAATGCGGCCAGTACGTTTTACTGTGTCTCCTTCAACTATCGAGTCTGAAGAACCAAGTAATACCGCACCCACGTTATCTTCTTCGAGGTTTAGTACTATTGCTTGAACACCGTTGGCAAATTCTATTAATTCACCACTTTGAACTTTAGTTAAGCCGTAAATACGTGCAATACCATCGCCCACTTGTAGCACGGTACCTACTTCCTCTAGTTCAGCTTCTGATTTAAAGCTGCTAAGTTGCTCTCTAATGATTGCAGAAACTTCATCAGGTCTGATCTCTACCATAAATTGTTTATTTAGAAATGTAACTGTTTAATAATTCTTGTTTTAGTTTGCTAAGTTTACCTGATATACTTGCATCAAATAACTTATCGCCTACTTGCACTACCACACCACCAATTAAATCTGGCGAAACGGTTGCTTTTAGGTTTATTTTTTTGCCTGTTTGGCTTTCAATGTGTCCTTTAATTTCGTTAAGCACATCATCACTAAGCTGTACTGCCGATTTTACTGTGGCATTTGCCATGTTATTTAAAACCATGTATTGCTCAATAAATCCATCAGCAATTGCAGCTAAGTATTTTTCACGCTTTTTGCGAATAATAATTTCAAAAAACTTAATGGTTAAAGGTGTAAATTGTTTTTCGAATACACTTTTAATAACCGAAAGTTTTTTATCGCCATTAATAATAGGACTGGTTAATAATAACACTAGTTCTTTACTGTTAGCAACCACATTAGCAAAAGTTTTCATGTCGCTTAACACAGCTTCAAGGCTCTTTTGCTCAATAGCTAGTTCTAAAATAGATTTGGCATATCTGCTGGCTACCCTGTATTCTGACATGTTAGTTTAAGCTAATTGATTTTAAGTTTTCGTTTACAAATGCTTCTTGTTGTGCGCGATCTGCTAATTGGTGGCGTAATACTTTTTCGGCCATATCAACAGATAATTGTGCAACCTGAGATTTTAACTCGTGCATTGCATTTGTTTTTTCTAAGTTAATTGCATCTTTAGCAGCAGCAATCATTTTATCACCTTCAACCTTAGCATCATTTTTTGCTTTAGCTAAAATTTGGTCTTTAATTTCACTTGCTTCTTTTAACAAACGATCTCTTTCAGCACGTGCTTCATTTAATAAACGCTCGTTGTCATTTTTTAATAGTTGCATTTGCTCTCTAGCAGCTTCTGCTTGCTTAAGTGCATTTTCAATGCTGTCTTCACGTTCTTTTAATGATGCAGTAATTGGTTTCCAAGCAAACTTGGTAAGCAAAAACATTAATATAAGAAACGATAAGGTAGACCAAACTACTAAACCGATACTTGGAGTAACTAATTCCATAAATTGATAATTTTTTTGTTTTGTGTTGTTTTTAAAACGGAAAAGAAAGCCCGATTAGTTTCTTCCTACAATCGGGCTTTGCTGTGATTAATTAACCGTTGCCTAACAAAGCAACTACTACTGCAAATAATGATACAGCTTCTACGAAGGCTGCAGCAATAAGCATAGCGGTTTGAATTTTGTTAGCGGCTTCAGGTTGGCGGGCCATACCTTCCATGGCTGATCCTCCGATTCTTCCGATACCTAAGCCTGCACCAATTGCAGCTAATCCAGCTCCGATTGCAGCGATACTTCCTGTCATTGTTGTGTTTATTTATTGTGGTTTAACAAAAAAAAGTTTCTAAATAAAAATGGTTTAATGATGTTCTTCAGCATGCGGTTTTTCTAAAGCCATGCTAATATATACAGCCGATAAAATAGTGAAAATAAATGCCTGTATAAATCCTACTAGTAATTCTATTACACTAATAAATACTACAAATGGCACCGATACTCCAGCTACTAAAACCGACTTAAATATAAAAATTAAACAAATTAAACTCAATACTAAAATGTGCCCAGCAGTAATGTTTGCGAACAAACGAATCATTAATGCAAATGGCTTGGTAAATAATCCAATTATTTCAACCGGAATTAATAATGGGTACAACCATTTTGGCACATGTGGTGTAAATACGTGGCTCCAATAAGTTTTTGTACCATTAAGTGTTGTAATTACAAAGGTAACTACAGCCAATACCATTGTAACTGCTATATTACCTGTAACGTTTGCTCCTCCCGGAAAAAATGGCACTAAACCCAATACGTTATTTATCCAAATAAAGAAAAATACGGTAAGTAAGTAAGGCATAAATTTCTGGTAGTTTTCGCCAAGATTTGGTTTTGCAATGTCATCACGTACAAACATAATAACGGGTTCTAACCAAGATGCTAAACCTTTTGGTGCACCTATACCTCTTTTTTTGTATCCATTAGCAATACCAATAAATAGTATTAATAAAAATGCTACTGATAATAATAAAGAGGCAATATTTTTTGTGATAGATAAATCGATGATAGAATCGGTTGCTGTTTCGTCAATATTTCCTGAAGCATCTACTGCTTTAATGTGTTCTCTGTGTCCGCCTGGATTTTTTACAATGCGGTAATTGTAATGTGCACCTTGGTGTGTTGCATGCCCGTGGTCGAATTTGCCTGACGAAAAAACTTCAAAACCTTTATTGGTATATAAAATTACTGGTAAATGGATGGAAGTGTGTCCCCATAAATGCCAATCGTGTGCATCAGCAATATGCGACATAATAACTTCACTTGTTTGAAACTCTTCTTCTTTTGTTAATAGTTTATGATCAGGTAAATTGTTATTTTCAGTAGCTATTTCACTTAAAACTTCAATTGATGTTTCTTCTGTTGTAGTAGAATCTTGATGGTTTTGAGCAGATGCAGTGTTAAACACAAACAAAAAAGCTGCAAAAAACACACTTAAATAAGTTGCTTTATTAATTGAAAATCTTGCGGTTATTGGGTTCATATTACGATTTTTTTCCTGTGTAATCGGGCCGCAATTTAGTTGTTAGGCTTGTAATTTCAAATATTGTGTAAAAAACATAGCTAAAGAAAAACGAAAAAATAAATCCTAGCTCGTATTCTGTTCGGGTAAGTTTGTAATAAAGTACGTAAAAAAGACTCAACACAAATCGTAATCCTATTGAAATATATGTTGCCGTTAAAAAATGCTGTGGACTTTTATGTGCTGTACCCCAATTAGCTATGCGGTAAACTATACCAGTTAAAATAGCAAAAAACAAAATGGCCTCTATGGTATCTTTGGTTGGGGTAAGGTTAGGAATTAACAAAACTACACCTATTTGTAGTAGGGTTAATAAGGCTAAATAAATGTAAAACCTGATTAATGTCATTTAATGCTGATGTGGAAAAATTAGATGGTGTTTGGTATGGGTAATTGTATTATTCGCTCTTGTCTTTTGTTAAATTAAATATGCTGTAAAAAACACTTACTAGCGCAATTAATACACCCAATAAAGTAAAGTAAGGAAAACTAAGGTTATAATGGCTATCAACCCAATTGCCACCTAACGAAAAGGCAACAAATGCGCCCACCATTTGAAAAGCAATTGCACTGTACTTAGCGTACTTAATTAGCAATTGCTTCTGGCTGCTTGTTGATTTGTTGGTTTTTTGCTCCATTGTTGCTGTTATTTAACGAAGCCTCTTTTGGCTTGTTCATTTTACTGTTTCCGTTAAACACTGCACCGGCTTCAATAATTAGCTTGTTTGATATAATATCGCCCGAGATTTTTGCAGTGGCTTTTATGGTTAAAAGTTCGGTGGCATATATATTACCTTGTACCTCGCCCGATATTTCGATATTTGCTGCTTTTACATCACCTTCTATTAAAGCCGTTGGGCCTAAAACCAACCTTGCTTTTGATGACAATAAACCTTTAATATTCCCATCAACACGCATATCTCCATCAGAGTTTACATCACCATTAATTTGGGTGCCACTATTAATAATGTTTAGTGTATTGGGGTTAAAAGCTGTATTTACGCTTTTGTTGTTATTAAATATTGCCATTTATTTTATATTAAATCAAGTTTATTATTAAAAATAGTATTTACAATGTAATTAATACATTACAGGCAAAACTACACAAAATATAATTTAACACAACTTTTTGGGATGATTTTTACTTGTTTACCGCGAAACAACAAATTTGCTTCTAGCTATTTTGCCGTTTGGGGTTATTAGTTCTATTAAGTAAATACCCGTTTCTAAATCAACAATACTTAGGTTATTGTTTTGGGTTGATGTAGTAGATTTTAAAACCCTGCCCGATAAATCGTAAATATTTAAAATGCTGTTTAATGGCAATGTGCTTGTGTTGATGTAATTGCTTGCTGGGTTTGGGTAGATATTAATTTTAGTTTCTTGATTTTTAAAAGATGGCAAACCCGTATAAAACGCTGCTTTGGTAATAAGCCTCAAGTAGTTTTTTGTTGGAATAGTGCCTGTGTGATAACCGCTTACCCATATATTTCCATTGTCTTCAAGCAAAATACTGTTTATTAAAGTTGTTCTTTCTTCATAAAAAGTGTTGGCATTTTTAAGGTTAAGTGTGCTATCAAAAAGTATTAAGCTATATCGTCTTATCGAGCTTAAATCACCCAATCTGATAATAGGGTAATATCCATAAATAGCCTCGCCATTGTTATTGGTATTAAATGATTCTAGGTTTAGGTTACTAAGTTGTAAGTTGTTTTCATATATAACCGTGCTGTTCTCCCATATTCTTACCTCTGCCGAGTCGGCTTGGTTTGGTAACCGCATTAAACGTTCATCAAGTATGTTGGCATTATTATCATAGTTGCGCAACCGCAGTAAGTTTAGCCTATTAATTACTGCACTTTCAGGAAAATTATTAATGTTGCTAGAGTCGGTTAGTTGTATGGCTACTGATTGGTAACCCCATTTTGTTTTGCGGTAACTTATTGATCCGTCTAACATCCAATTCGATTCCCATGGTTGAGTATAAGTATGATTGGTTATATTAAAAACTGAATCTAAGTTAAAAGCTAAACTATGTTCGCCCTGCAACCGGTAACCATTTTTGGTTTTCATCAAACCAAGTACATTAAAAGCTTTTAAAAAAAAATCATCACCCAATTCTACACTGTCTGAAACAATGTTTTTCATTACCTTAAGGTTTAAGTTTTCATCCAAATCAAAAAGTACTTCAACCACAGGAGCACCTATCGACCATAAACTATTATTTTTACTGTTAATAATGGTAGTTGTGCCATAGTAGCCTTTTGAGCCATTGGCTTTAACATTAAAAGGAACAATGTCTGAGTTTTTTAAACCGGGGTATTTAAAAGGTAAATTAAACTTGTAAAATTGCTTTTTTATAACCTTTAAATTGTAATTTAAAAATAATACTGCTAAGCCTACAGTTGTATCAGTTGTGTTTAAATAATTGGTAATAACCGTAATGGTATCTGGCTTATTTAAAAATATGGCATGGTGACTCCATGAAACAATATCTGGTGCTAAATTATCAATAGTTTGTGTTAACGAAAAATTGGTAAGGTTATTTACCGTGTACATTTTTAGTGCATTGGGTTGCACTATAGCGTATGGACTGTATATTTTGCAAGATATTATTGCTTTATCTTTATCTAATTTCACTAAAGAGTTAATTTCTATAACATTATCTTCTAATATTATTTTTTGGGCCTTAGTGTTATAGTTAAATAAGAATAGGGTAAGAATAACAAAGTAGAGGTTTTTCATGCTTGGTTTATAAATTTAGGTTGGAATTTAACACACGTTTACAAGTAAAGCAAATTACAATTTTGGTTGCATTTTGTATTTAAAGAAAGCAACTTAATACATGTTACAATTACAAATAATTACCTAGTTTTTAAAACCGCAGTATCTTTAGGAATATTATCGGTAACAATATTCATTAAGTTTTTGTAGTAAGCATCTTTATCAAACAAAGCTTTTTCAAGCGAATCGGTTTTGTAAAGTGTTTTAGCTAGGTTGTATTTTAAGGTTGGGTCGGCATAGCCTGGTATATACTCGCGTAGCGGTGTAAAAATTATTAGCAACGAAATAATGATTGTAAAAAACACCAAAAAACTACTAAAGCCAACAAATACATTCATAGGTGTTAAGCTCAACGAAAACTTCTCTTCAAAAGTAGTATCGTTAATTAAAACAATGCGGTACCTGTTTTTTAATTTATGTATAAGTTTCTTCTTTTTTTTTTCCATAACAAGCTTATGTTGTTTTTGTATCAAACAAACTAAAAGATAGTTTCAGTTTTTAATATTAGTACAAATGTAACAATACCCATAAAATTATAGGTATTGGCATTAATATTAAAATGCAGCAATTAACTAAATTTCATCTTTAGCACTCCATTTTTAAAGCGTTTTTTTTTGTTGTATTGCATTTATATGTAAAGTAAAAGCGCTAAAATTATCCGTAATAAACAAATGTCGTTTGATAAAATGTAACAGGTGTTTATTTCATTTTAGGATATTAGAGGTTTAAATTCCCAATTCGTTCCCATATTGATTGGCTATATTTGTGCTTATGAAAATGCTGATTGTTGAAGACGAAATAGAATTATTGGATACACTGGTTGAATCATTAAAAAAAGAACATTTTGTGATTGAAACGGCCAGTACTATCGATGATGCTCGAGAAAAACTATTGGTGTATGATTATGATTGCATTTTATTGGATATTATGCTGCCAGACGGCAACGGGCTTGAACTTTTAGAGGAATTAAAACAATCAGAAAAATCGGATAATGTGATTATTATTTCGGCCAAAAATTCACTTGATGATAAACTTAAAGGATTGGATTTAGGAGCAGATGATTACTTAACAAAACCATTTCATATTGCCGAGCTTAATGCTAGGGTAAAGGCGGTTTTAAGACGCAAAATGTTAGGTGGAAAAAACACCATTGAAGTGGCTAACCTTAGTTTAGATTTAAACGAAAGACAATTGTTAATTAATGGCCAAAATGTAATGCTTAATAGAAAGGAGTTTGATGTGTTAAAATATTTTTTGCTTAATCAAAACCGGTTGGTTTCTAAAAGTGCATTGGCAGAGCACGTTTGGGGCGACAATATTGATCAAGCAGATAATTTTGATTTTATATATTATCAAATAAAAAATCTTCGTAAAAAATTACAATCGGCAAATGCTGGTATCGAGATAGAAGCTGTTTATGGAATAGGCTATAAGTTAATTGAAAAATGAAACTACTTAATCAATCATTAAAATATTTATCGGTTTCAATATTCTTCATCATTAGTTTATGGACGGTGGTTTTCTATTTTATCATGCTTAATGAGATAAAAGAAAGTGTTGATGAAGGCCTAGAAAACTATAAAAGACAAATAGTTTATAAAAGCCAAAAGGATACTTCTATTTTAAACCAACACACTTTTAAGGAAGGTTTTTTTGCCATTACAGCAATTGAGGAATCTGAGGCCATCACCATTAAAGATAGGTGCATTGATACCTTAATTTATATGCAAGATGCAGATGATATTGAGTTAGAGCTGGAGCCAGTAAGGATGCTTACCACTGCTTTTGAAAATAATGGGCGGTATTATAAATTAAAGATAATTAACCCAATGGTTGAAGAGGATGATTTGATTGCAGAATTACTTTGGCAAGCCGTTTGGTTATATTTAATTTTACTGCTAAGTATTATTGTAATTAATAACCTTGTTTTACAAAGATTATGGAAACCTTTTTACGATTTTTTGCAACAACTAAAAAGTTACCGAGTGGGAAGTAACAGTAACTTACCCGAAGTTAAAACCAAAACCAAAGAATTTACTGATTTGCAAATTGCTGTAAATACATTGTTAGGGCACAATTTAGAAACTTACAATCAACAAAAACAATTTATAGGAAATGCTTCGCACGAGCTGCAAACACCTTTAGCTATTGCCATTAACAAGCTTGAGTTGTTGTTAGAAAATGAGGGTTTAGCAGATAACCAAGCAGAAAGTATAGTTGAAGTTATGAATATTATTGAGCGATTGGTTAGGTTAAATAAATCGTTGTTGTTACTTACTAAAATTGAAAATAAGCAGTTTTTAGATAATCAATCTATTAGTATGAATAAAGTTGTTGATGATAATTTTGATGATTTGTATGATTTAGCTGCATTTAAACATGTAAAATTAAACAAGCAACAATCGTTTGAATTGGTTGTAGAAATGGATAGTGCACTTGCAAATATTATTATAGCAAATTTGCTTAGAAATGCCATCTTTCATAATGTTAATAATGGTTTCGTTTTGGTTGATATTTCCGAAAACGTAATTAAAGTTTCTAACTCTGGTAAAAACGAAGCATTAAATGCTGATAAAATTTTTACACGGTTTTATAAATCAAACAACGAACAATCAAACACAGGCCTTGGTTTAGCAATTGTTAAAGCAATTTGTGTATTGTATGGATTTACCATTTCGTATCAGTTTGTAAATAACCAACACCAATTTGAGTTACGATTTAATAACTGTTAAATTTATTAAATGGTAACTAACGTTATTCCCAAATCATTCCAATATCATGTAGTTATTTTGCTATATGAATTGGATAAAAAATTATTTTTATAAAGGTGTTTTATCTACTTTAATAACCACAGCTGTTATAGAAAAGAGTAATGCACAAATTAATTTTGATAAACCCATTAAGGTATCACATGCCGAGCCGCTTTATAATGATTTGGTGCGTGATTTAGGTGCACTTAAAGGTGAAAAGGAATTTAATTTTGGGGCTAATTTTTCGAATATTAACAACTGTAATAAATACAACTTATTAGCCGAGTATGAATTTGCACCAATTAACCGCTTGGGGTTAGAAGCAGAAGTTGATTTTTCTTTTTATAATGGAACTGTTAAAGAAGTTGAAAGCTTAAATAATAAGATAGAAGGATTAAGACTTTCTGCTCAATATTCGTTCTTTGTATCTGCAACATATCAAACTACTTTAGCAGTTGGTTATACCCAAGTTATTGGCTTTACAGATTTTAAAAACTATGGTAAACAAAACCTATTAACCAATTTTACTTTTAATCCATTTTTTGTAGCTGCCAAACGCTGGGGAAACCAATTACACTCATTAGTTTATGCTACTTCGGTTATTGAACAAAATTTAACCACTAATTGGGAAATCAACACCTCATTTCATTATAATATTCCACATTCAAAACACTTTATTGGGGTTGAGTTTAATAACGAATTAGGACAGCATGGCTATGAATTAACAGTTCGCCCGCAAGCTAAAATTAGGCTTAGTAATCAACTTGCAATTGGGTTTGTTACGGGTATTCCTATATGTGCTTCAAACAATAGTTTTAGTTCTTTTTTTAGAATTATTTACTTACCTTAAAAATTCCCATTTCTTTCCAGAATCTGGAATGAACTTTGAACTTAAATTTAATAAATAATAATATGAAAAATAAAATTTTAATTGGTGCTTTTGCTTTGTTTTTAACATTGGGCACTGCTTACGGACGTGATATTCCGCAAAGCCAAGTTCCATCAGTGGTGGTAAATAATTTTCAACAAAAGTTTCCTAAAGCGTCTGATGTGGAGTGGGAGATGGATGGCGAAATGTTTAAAGTAGAGTTTGAACTTGGTTTGCTTGGGCAAGATCACGAAGTTTGGTATGATAAAATGGGTAAATTAATCCGTCACAAAGAAGAAATATCTTCAACCGAATTGCCACAAAAAGTTTCAGACAAAATAAAATCTGATTACAATGGATTTAGAACGAGTGATGTAGATAAAATTACCGAAGGCGGTAAGGTTTCCTATAAAGTAGAACTAAAAACTTTATCAGAAAAATGGAAAGTATTGTTTGATGCGGATGGCAATGTTTTAAGCAAAAAAGCCGACTAGCATACCCAACGTATTTTAAAAATAAAAAGGCTGTTTTTATATTCTAAAAACAGCCTTTTTTATGCGGTATAAAATTCGTTTTATTTATTAATAAACTTAGGGTTAATTAAGTTATCGAGGTTAAATATTTCGTCCCATTTTTGTTGGGTTATCAATTGTTTTTCGGTAACTGCAATATCATGCACACTTTTACCAGTTTCTAATGCTTCTTTAGCAATTACACTGCAAGCTTCGTAACCTAAAATTGGGTTTAGTGCAGTAATAATTCCAATGCTATTCATCACCATATTTCTGCAAGCTTCTTCGTTTGCAGTAATGCCAATAATACACTTATCAACCAAACCTAAAATGGCATTACCCATGTAGGTAAATGATGTAAATAAACTAAATGCAATAACAGGTTCCATTACGTTAAGCTGCAATTGGCCTGCTTCGGCAGCCATACTAATGGTAACATCGGCACCAATTACGTAATAGGCAGTTTGGTTTACTACTTCGGGCATTACGGGGTTTACTTTGCCTGGCATAATACTACTACCTGGTTGCAGTTTTGGTAAATTTATTTCATTAAACCCAGTTCGAGGTCCGCTGCTTAATAAACGTAAATCATTACAAATTTTTGATATTTTAATTGCACTTCTTTTTAATGTGCCACTTATCAATACATAAGCTCCAGTATCACTTGTTGCCTCAATTAAATCTTCAGCTAAACTTACTTTTAATCCACTAATTTCGGCTAGGTATTTTACACATAATTCTGGGTAACCTTCTGGCGCATTAATACGTGTACCAATTGCCGTAGCTCCCATATTAACTTCCAGTAACAGTTGTTGCATTTCTGTGATGCGTTGTATGTCTTCATTAATGGTAGTTGCCCATCCATGAAACTCAGCACCCAAAGTCATAGGCACGGCATCTTGTAATTGCGTACGGCCCATTTTTATTACACTTTTAAACTCAACAGCTTTGCGGCTAAAAGCATCTTGCAATACCTTTAAAGCATCTACATAAGTGCCCATCTTGTGGTATAAAGCCAAACGGAAAGCAGTAGGGTAGGCATCATTGGTGCTTTGCGAGCAGTTTACATGATTATTTGGATGTAAAAAATCGTAATCGCCTTTAGCTTTTCCCATGTGTTCTAAACCAATATTGGCAATCACCTCATTGGCATTCATGTTACAGCTAGTACCAGCTCCACCTTGTATTAGGTCACTTACAAATTGGTCGTCATATTTTCCTGTAAGCAACTCATCGCAAGCAAAACAAATGGCATCAGTAATTTCTTTTGTAAGCACACCGCAATCAAAGTTTGCTAATGCAGCAGCTTTTTTTACATGTGCAAATGCTTTAATAAATAATGGTTCACGCGAAATGGTTAAACCAGTAATGTTAAAATTTTCGAGTGCACGCAAAGTTTGTACACCATAATATTTAGTGTTTTCTATTTCTTTTTCTCCAAGAAAGTCGTGTTCAATTCGGGTTGTCATGTTTTTTGTTTAGGATAAAAAATGCAATATATAAAACTCTTAATGTTTAAAGCGCTCAAAAGCACTTTTTTCTAAAATTTCTCTATGGTCTGGATGTGCTAACTTAATTAAAGCTTTTGCGCGTTGTTCTAAATTCATACCAAATAAATTTGCTGCGCCATACTCGGTAACCACCCAATGCAAGTGGCCACGGGTAGTTACAACTCCTGCACCTTCTTTTAAATATGGCGCAATACGCGAAATTCCTTTTGCCGTAACAGATGGAATTGCAATAATTGGTTTTCCGCCTTCAGATAAAGCTGCTCCTCTAATAAAATCCATTTGTCCGCCAATGCCTGAATATTGGTAAGATCCAATTGAATCTGAACAAACTTGTCCGGTTAAATCAATTTCTATTGCACTATTTATGGCGGTAACTTTTGGGTTTTGACATAGCACTCGAGGGTCGTTTACGTAATTAACCTCAAGTGCTTTAATGATGGGATTATCATCAGCAAAATCGTACAATTTTCGTGTGCCTAACATAAATGAAGTTACACAATATCCATTCACAACCTTTTTTAACGAGTTATTTATTGTTCCATTTTCAATTAATGGAATAACACCATCCGAAAACATTTCGGTATGTATGCCTAGGTTTTTATGGTTGGTTAAATTTTTTAAAACCGAATCGGGAATAGTGCCAATGCCTAATTGTAGTGTTGCGCCATCATCAACTAATTCAGCTACAATTTCACCGATTTTATTGGTCATTTCGTTAGCACCATCAGCATAACTCACTTCAGGCAAATCATCTTCAACCCAAACTGCGGCATCAAATTTAGAAAAATGTACAAAAGCATCACCATGCACGCGCGGCATTTTTGGGTTTACTTGGGCAATCACTTTTTTTGCAGTTTCTACCGCAGCTCGTGCAGTATCAACCGATGTGCCTAAAGAGCAATAACCATGTTTATCTGGTGGCGAAACATGAACTATGGCAACATCAAGTGGTAAAATACCACGTCTAAATAACAACGGTATTTCACTTAAAAATACAGGCACATAATCGCCCATCGCACTATTTACTGCCTTACGATTACATTCAGAAACAAACAAAGAATTCATGAAAAAATGCCCTGCCAAACTTGGGTCGTTCATATTAACTCCTTGCTGGGTAATGCTCACTAATTCTACATTTTGTAAACGGCTTTTTTGTTCAAATAATTTATTAATAAGATGCACGGGAGTAGCTGCACTACCTTGTAAAAATACGCGTTGGTTTGATTGGATAAATTTTAAAGCTTCATCAGCTGATACAAATGTGTTTGTAAATTGCATTTTGTTGTTTTTAATACTTCGGAAAAATACTTATTTTTTATACAAGCCATATATGATATTTTTCATTAATTGTAGCTTAACTTCGCACTGTTAATGCACAACCCTTTTAAACCTGTACTTAAATTATCAAATAATAACATTACGCTAGTTAATAGTGGTGATGCTTATTTTGATTTGCTGCTTAACCTTATTCGTGAAGCAAAATATGTACTGCATTTACAGTTTTATATTTTTGATTTAGATAAAACTGGCTTAATGGTTTTAGAAGAGCTTAAGCTTGCAGTAAAGCGAGGCGTTTCGGTTTTTGTTGTGGTTGATGCTTTTGGAAGCGAACAAATTACACAAAAAGTTACTCCTTTATTTACCAATTACGGAATTTATATTAAACGATTTTCGCCCATACGTAATAATAAGGGTTTAGGCTTAGGCCGCAGGTTGCACCATAAATTAGTTTGGGTTGATGGGCATACTGCTTTGCTTGGTGGAATTAATATTGCAGATAAATATAGTGGCTGGGATGGGCAAACACCTTGGCTTGATTTTGCTGTGAAAATTGAAGGTGAATTGTGTGAAGATATTAGAAAAGCTTGTGACGAAGTTTTGCCAAATAGGTTAACAAAAAATATTTACCGATTAATGCCCGAAGTTACTTACAAAGATGATTTGCCCCATACTTCTCGTTTACGAAAAAATGATTGGTTTCGTTCGCGCATAGAAATTTCACGTAGTTACCGACAAGCTTTTCGTAAGTCAGAAAAATCAATCATAATAGCAGCTAGTTATTTTTTATTGGGTACGCGCATGCGAAAACTTATTAAAGAAGCAAGGTTAAGAGGAGTGGAAGTAACCATTATATTGTCATCTTACTCTGATGTTCCGTTTATAAAACCAGCCACAACTTATTTGTATGATTGGATGTTGCGCAATAAAATTAACATTTACGAATGGAAAAAATCTGTGTTACATGGTAAGATTGCAACTGCTGATGGTGTGTGGACTACAGTGGGTTCCTACAACTTAAATGCACTTAGCGATTACGGAAGTTTAGAAGCGAATGTAGAAGTGTATAACAAACAGTTTGCAGCAGATACAGAGGCTATGTTAAATCTGCTTATACAAACAGGTTGCGTACCAGTAAAAGAGGAAGAATTCTTAAAAAATAAAAATTGGATATTGCAATTTGGCAGATGGAGCAGTTATGTAATTATTCGTTTAGCATTACGCATTTTATTTGGTTTGATGCGTGTGAAAAAAGAATCACATTTCTAATTCTTTCTTTAGTTGCTTGTCTAAAATAAAAGTTCCAAAAGGAATAAGAGAAGCTACTCCAGCCCAAACAAATTTACCAAAACCCCATTTAGCATTTATGGTTGCTTGCAATAAGGTAAATACATAAACTACAAACAATGCACCATGTGCCCAGCCCAAGTATTTAACAAACAAAGGCATATCAAAACCATACTTTAAAGGCATTGCCACAAATAATAAAAGTATGTAACTCCAGCCTTCTAAAACGGCCACTTGTCTAAAACGATTTACTGATTTTTTTGTATTGATATCCATAATAA
This sequence comes from Bacteroidia bacterium, assembly GCA_034676125.1. Classification (GTDB taxonomy): domain Bacteria; phylum Bacteroidota; class Bacteroidia; order UKL13-3; family UKL13-3; genus UBA6183. The sequence continues at coordinate 46,317 of JAUCCO010000003.1, read as the reverse complement.
AAATTGTGTGGCGAAAGTACACAACCTTTTTAAATATACATGCAGTGGCAATGTTAAACCCAAATTAATCAATAGCAGATTTGAAAAGTCGAACTACTTGATTTAGTTGGGGTAATCCCAATAAAGAAAATGTTAGCAGTTTTGCATAAAACTGATTTACAGTTTCTTTATCGATTATGCATTTCGCATGCGTAATTTGGGTTAAATTACTTCTACCTATAAAGTTTTATCAATTTATTACAAAAGTTGTTGTGTATGTGCTTTGGTATTTACTTTTTCTATTACTTTTTCAATTTTGCCTTTTTCATCAATCACAAAAGTGCTACGTAAAATTCCCATGTATTTTTTGCCGTACATGCTTTTTTCGCCCCATGCGCCAAATGCTTCGGCAATACTATGGTCTTCATCAGCTAATAAACTAAAAGGCAATTCATATTTCTCAATAAATTTAATATGCGATTTTGCACTATCAGGACTTACACCTAAAATCTCATATCCATTTGCAATAAATTGGTGGTAATTGTCGCGTAAGTCGCAGGCTTCGGCTGTGCATCCAGGGGTGCTATCTTTTGGATAGAAGTATAATACCAGTTTTTTGCCTTTGTAATCAGTAAGTTTTACGGGTTCGCCATGTTGGTTTATGCCTTTAAATGCAGGTGCTTTATCGCCTTGTTGTAATAATGCCATTGTGTTAAATTTAGTTGTTTAGTAATGTTTACTTTTTAAAAGTTACTTCACTTTTCCAAGTGGTTGTATTTTCTTTTTTATCAGTAACAATTATTTGCAATTCTTGTTTTTGGTTAAACAAAGTTGTTTCATCAAAATCAAATTGTAACAAGTCGTTTTTTGCATCATAATCAAGCAAAATCCATTGGCCGTTTAGGTAACCATTATAGCTTGCAATGCCGCTCATGTTATCGTTAATTTTAACCTGAAATTTAGTGGTATCGTTAAATTGATTTGCCCTATTTAAACCAAGTACTTTTATTGTTGGTGGAGTAGAGTCTGCAACAACTGTGTAGGTTCCAAAATTGCTGGTGTGTAAAGTTACCCAACCATCCTTATAATTGCCACCTGCACCGCTTAAATATTTGTTATTTCTTACACTTGCTAATAATAATTTTGATGAAGGAATATTTAATGTGTCAACTTGTATAGCAATGGTTAATGGCTTTTGTAAAGGTGTATTTGGTGTATGCACTTGGTATGCCAAAGAAAGTGTTCCTTTTATGTTTGGATTTGTGGTTATTAAACATGGATAAAGGGTATCGTAAATCGCATTTTTAGGTAATGTTATTCTAAGTAGCTCTTCGTTTATGGTGTTATTTATATTGGGGTAAAAAACTTTGTCGTTACAAGGTGTTTCAGCAGTAACTACACTGTTGTTTGATTTAACTTTGGCATAAAATGTTTTTATTCTACCATCAAAATCTCCTACACAAAACTGTGCTGTATGCACTAAAGTATCTTCTAGGTTTATAACACCCTTATTTCGCATAAATGGATAAATTTGTGCACGATTTCCGTCATCTAAAAAACATTTTTGTACACGGTATCCTTCTCTTTTATAAAGCTCGTAATCAATGTGTGCATTTATAAATTTAGTTTCAGAAAAGTTTAGCCTATCCATTCTAAAAGTAAAATATTTCTTTTGGTTCCAATAAAAATCACTGCAATAAATACTGTAAGCTTTTTTCTCGTTTAATAAATAATCATATGCTTCAATTCCAAAAGCAATAGCTCCTTTTGAAACCATTATGGTATCTATTAATACAATACCACTATCTGTTTTAATACTATTTCTTTCGTTTATTGGTAAGTTTTGTTGAATAATTGGTTTGTAGTTATTTAAATCATAAACCACTAATCGTTTTATTTCAGGCTCATAAAAATCAACCCCTAAAATATTAAATAACTGCGGATTTAAAGGTTCTTCTTTTTGGGTGTCTCTAATTTCAAAATGTAAATGTGGGCCTGTACTTCCACCACTGTTTCCGCTGTAGCCAATAAGTTGTCCTTTGGTTATTTTAATTTTATTTCGACCAGGAAAATGGTCTATTTCAAAACTTTTTTCATGGTAATGCACTTTTTTTACATAAACAGCTAAATCGCCATCGTATTTTTGCATGTGGCCATAAACACTTGTGTAACCATTAGGATGGTCGATATAAATGGCCTTTCCATAGCCAAAAGCAGATACTTTAATTCGCGATACATAACCATCAGCTACTGCATAAATTGGTAGTCCTTCTTTTTCGTAAGTTCTTATATCCATACCACTATGAAAATGGTTATCCCTTAACGTACCAAAAGGTGCACTTAAATATAACGGAGTATCCATTGGCGAAACAAAGTATGAAGTAGGGTAGTGTTGCGCCCAAACATTTGATACCGCTAACAAAAATGTTATGGTTATTAAAAGTAAATGCTTGTAAATTTTAATCAAAGTTGTATAATTGTTTTCACTTCAAATATGCTAATAAATATGCTTTTGTGTACTATTAATTTGTATTTAGGTGTGTTTCAATATTTACCCTTTTTTATCCTAACCCTAATTTAATATGTGTAATCGTATTATACTTTCTTTAACAATTGTTTTTGGTTTGTTCATTTTACCTTTTCAAGCATTTGCACAACAAAGTGAGGTTGAAAAAATTAGTCGTGAATTAAGTTCCCTTAAAAATCAGGACACAATAAGGGTTAATATACTTAATGAATTGGCTTATAGGTATCATCAAATTAGGCCAGATAGTACCGTTATACTTAGCAAGGAAGCATATTACTTAGCCAAAAAATTAAATTATAAAGAGGGAATAGCCCATGCTTTAAATTTTTGGGCAATTGGCTCATATATGTATTCTTTTAGCAATGAAGCAATAGGGAAGTGTAGAGAAGCACTTGCTATTTTTAGAGAAATAAAAGACATAAAAGGAGAAGGCGCAGTACTTAATAATATTGCGATGATTTTTCATAATCAGGGTGATTTTAAAAGTGCGTTGATGTATTACGAATTGAGTTTAAAGAAACGCATTATTGTTAATGATAGTGCTGGAGTGGCAGCTAGCTATAACAATATTGGTAATATTTACACCGATTTAGGAAAGTACTCTACCTCTCTTGAATATTTGCTTAAAGGATTAACCATACGAGAACAATTGCCAGATACCTCGGCCATTGCAAATAGTTACACCAATATCGCTTCAATTTATTTTTTGTTATCAAAATATGATTTGTCTTATAAGTATAATGAAATTGCATTTAATTGGTATAAAATATTAGGGAATAAAGATGGTGTTTTTCAATGTTATATAACTTTTGGTGCAATACATACACACCGCATGCAACCTAAAATTGCATTAGATTACTATGAAAAAGCATTGGCCATTGCAATGGAAATGAACTCGATAAGTTCAGAAGCAATTGCATATGTAAATGTTGGTCAGGCTGCAATTATTACAGGACTTTACGAAAAAGCAATACATAGTTACCAAAAATCACTATCATTTGCAAAAACGAGTAATGACTTGGAAGGTTTAGTAATGAGTTATTTGGGGTTGGGGCGAGCTTATTTAAAACAACATAAAATTGGCCTAGCTTTAACTAACTCAACTTTGGGTTATAATGAAGCAAAAATATTGGGTAAAACACTTAGGATACACGAGGCCGCCAATTTACTAGCAGAGATTTATGAGTTACAAAATGATTTTATCAAAGCAAATAAGTTTTTACATGAGTCTATTATATTAAAAGATAGCCTTATAAATGATGAGTCGAATATAAAAGTACATGAGGTTGAATATATTTATGCACTCGATAAAAAAGAAAAAGAAATTGAGTTACTAGAAAAAGATAAATTTATACAAGCAGGTATTAACCAACAACAAACTATTATTGTATTATCATTAGTTGCATTGGCATTGGTAATGGTTATTGCATTATTTTATATTAACGGAATAAGAAACAAAGAAAAACGATTAAAAGAAAAAACCTTGTTACAAAAGCAAGAAATTGAAATACAATCGGTAAAACTTAAAGAACTAAATACTTTAAAAGATAAAACGTTTTCTATTTTATCGCATGATTTAAGAAGCCCCGTTTCGGCATTAGTAGGGGTAATGGATTTAATGAACCAAAAGCTAATTACTACCGAAGATTTTAACTCGTTAAAAGGTAATTTAACACAACAGCTAAAGTCGTTAACATTGGTGTTAGATAACTTGTTAAACTGGTCGAAAAGCCACATGCAAGGCTATGCAAAGCCGGTAGTTGTAGAAATGCCTTTGGCAGTTTCTGTTAATAAAAACGTAGCATTATTAACAGAGTTTGCTAGTCAAAAAAGTATTTTATTATCAAGCGCTGTTGCTAATAATATTATGGTATGTGCTGATAAAGACCATTTGGATATTATCATTAGAAACCTACTATCAAACGCCATTAAATTTTCAAATCCAGAATCTAAAATAGTAGTTAATGCTACTAAAAATAATAATGAAGTTATTTTTTCGGTAACCGATTTTGGTGTTGGAATGAAACCTGAAACATTGGCTTTATTATTTAGCGAAAAAGTTAAAGTTGGTTATGGTACAAATGGCGAAAAAGGAACCGGACTTGGTTTGTTATTATGCAAAGAGTTTGTTGCACGTAATAATGGAACGATAAGAGTAGAGAGTGAACTTGGAAAAGGAACTACCTTTTATGTTACACTCCCTAATCGTTGTGCCTAGTTATTTTACTTCGCAAGTTAAAGCTGCTTGGTCTTCAATATAACCTTGCAACTTATCTCCAATGTTTATTTTGCTTACTCCTGCGGGAGTTCCAGTGTAAATTAAATCGCCTACTTTTAAGGTAAAATACTGCGAAACAAAACTTACTATTTCATCAAAACTAAAAATCATTTGTGCGCTATTTCCTTGTTGCACGGTTTGGCCATTTTTAGTTAAACTAAAGTTTATGTTTGATAAGTCTTTGCCATCAATAGCTGTAAAATCTCCTATTACAGCAGAACCATCAAAAGCTTTAGCCAGCTCCCAAGGCAAACCTTTTTCTTTAAGTTTGGTTTGTAAATCGCGTGCCGTAAAATCAATTCCTAATGCAATTTCGTTGTAATAATTACGAGCAAATTTTGGGTCGATTTTTTTACCCATTTTACTAATTTTAATTACCAATTCAATTTCATGGTGTATGTCGTTGCTAAAATCTGGATGATAAAACGGGTCACCATTTTTTAATAATGCAGTATCGGGTTTGCTAAATATTACAGGGTTTTCTGGCACTGCATTACCAAGCTCTTTTGCATGTTCGCTGTAGTTTCTTCCTACACAAAGTATTTTCATTTTTATTAGAAGTATTTAACCACAAGCCACACATCGTAAAAGTATTGCTTGTGGTATAGTTTTATAATTTTGCCAACTCTTGTTTTACAAAAGCCATTAACGATTTAATGTAATCTGCACTAAAGTTAAACTCAACTCCGGCTGCTTTATAAATTTCGCCAATAGGTTTGGTGTAACCCAACGTTAAGGCTGTTTTATATTGTGCAACGGCTTTGGTTTTATCATGTAAAAAATTGCGCCAAACACCCAATGCACCAAGTTGTGCCATACCATATTCTATATAATAAAATGGCACTTCGTAAAGGTGTAATTGTTTTTGCCAAGAGTATGCTTGTACGTTTTCAAATCCACTCCAATCTACCATGCCTGTTCCAAACTCTTTGCCTAACTCCATCCAATAAGCGGTACGCTCTTCTATGGTATGTTTTGGGTTGCTATAAATCCAATGCTGAAACTTATCAATTGTGGCAATCCAAGGTAATATTTTAATAATTCCTTCTAAGTGTTCTTCCTTTGCACGGTTTAGTTCTTCAGGTGTTGTATAAAATTCATCTTGCCCATCATAACTAATTAATTCCATGCTCATACTTGCCAATTCAGCAACTTCGCTTGGGCAATTTTTAAATGCAGCTAAATCTAAGTCTTTACTCAAAAATGAATGTACTGCATGGCCACCTTCATGCACCATTGTTTCTACATCTCTGGTTGATGATGCTGCATTCATAAATATAAAAGGCACGCTGGTTTCTGCCATTGGATAATTGTATCCACCGGGTGCTTTACCTTTTCTGCTTTCTAAATCCAAACGGTTCATGTTGTCCATGGTTTCTATGCACCATGCAAAATAATCATCAATCTTGCGAAAACATTTTACTGTTTTATCTAACAAATCAGCACCACTTGTAAATGGCTCTAATGCCTCTCTATTTTTTGTATCAACTTCTAAATCCCAAGGGCGAAGTTTGTACCCTAATTCTTTCTCACGTTTTAAGTTAAAATCTTTTACCAAAGGCACTACCTCTTGTTGTATTGCGGTATGAAAATTAAAACAATCTTGCGGGGTGTAATCAAACCTACCCATTGCTGCAAACATGTAATCCCTAACGTTTTCAAAGCCTGCATTAATGGCAACTTGGTGGCGTAAACTTACCAATTTGTTAAATAATTCGTCAAGCTCTCTAGCATGGGCTAATCTTTTTTCGTTTATTTTTTTGAAGGCTTCTTCACGTTTTTCGCGGTTAGGACTTTTAATAAAATTAGCTGCTTGTTGTAAGGTTAGTTCTTTGCCATCAATTACTACGGTAAGGCCACCAACAATACTTCCATACTTCTGACTTTCGGTAGCAATTTCGGCCATTAACGGAACGTTATCATCCCTAAAAATTTCTATTTCTTTTTCTATTCCGCGTATGTAAATAAAATATTTTTCGTGGTCTAATTCTTTAATAAATTTACTTGCTATCATTTTACGATTTAGCATATCGTTTATTGGCGAAATTTTCGGTTCAATTTCTGTTACAAAAAATAAATACGCATTTTCAAGTTCCTTATCTTCGGTATTACAAGTCATTTTAACATAACGCCAAGCAAGGTCTTCGCTAACATATGCTTCAAGTTCGCTTCGGTCTTTCAACCATTCTTCTAACTCCTGTTTCGAGTTAATTTCTCTATCAACTAATTGATGATAAAATGGTGCTAAAACTTCCCACGAAGTGATTTTGATTTTATCTGGTAAAAATCTGCGTTTGGTTATTGTAATCATAATTTTAAAAATTAGTTATGCGAGTTTATGAATAATGTATCAAATTATTTTAAATAACTTAAATCATGTGCTGTATATGTGCCAAATCATATTTATTTATAGGATGAATAATGAAGTTGCGGCTGAAAAATATACAACATGAGAACTATTATTGAACCATTTAAAATTAAGTCGGTAGAGCCAATAAAAATGACCAACCGCAGCCAACGCGAAACCTATATTAAAGAAGCAAATTATAACTTATTTAAGCTTGATTCTGAGCATGTGATCATTGATTTACTAACCGACTCGGGTACAAGTAGCATGAGTGCCAAACAATGGGCAGCTATTATGCAAGGTGACGAATCGTATGCTGGAAGTCCTTCGTATTACCGATTTAAAAATGCAGTTCATCATTTAATGCCATTTAACCATATTATCCCCACGCATCAAGGTAGGGCAGCCGAAAAGATTTTGTTTTCGATAATTGGTGGCAAAGGAAAATATATTCCTAACAATACACATTTTGATACCACCCGTGCTAATATTGAATTTACAGGCGCAGTTGGGGTTGATTTAGTGATTGAAGAAGGTAAAAATCCAGCACTCGAACATCCATTTAAAGGCAATATGGATTTGAATAAATTGGAGAAATTTATAACCGAAGTTGGTGTAGAAAATATTCCAGTTGTGATGCTTACCATTACCAATAATTCTGGTGGCGGACAACCCGTATCAATGGAAAACATTAAAGGCACAAGAGCAATTTGCGATAAGTATAATATTCCGCTTTTTATTGATGCATGTAGGTTTGCCGAGAATGCATACTTTATAAAATTACGTGAAAAAGGTTACGAGCAAGTTTCTGTAGAAAACATTGTGAAGGAAATATTTTCATATGCAGATGGTTGTACCATGAGTGCAAAAAAAGATGCCTTGGTAAACATTGGTGGATGGTTAGCCCTAAACAATGATGAATGGGCACAAAGTGCACGTAATTTGTTAATTTTAACTGAGGGTTTTCCTACTTATGGCGGCTTGGCTGGGAGAGATTTGGAAGCGATTGCAGTGGGATTAGAAGAGGTAGTTGACGAAGATTATTTGCATTATCGCATTACCAGTACACAATATTTAGGTAATAATTTATTAAAAGCAGGTATTCCAATTGTGCGCCCTGCAGGTGGCCACGCTATTTATATTGATGCACGAGCTATGTTGCCGCACATTAATCCTTTACAATATCCTGGGCAAAGTTTGGCTGTAGAAATGTATTTAGATGGAGGAATTAGAGCTTGCGAAATTGGAACAGTGATGTTTGGTTTGCAGCCTGATGGAACAGAAAAAGCATCGGCAATGGATTTGGTTAGATTGGCTATTCCACGTAGGGTTTATACACAAAGTCATATTGATTATGTGATAGAATCATTAACCGATATTAATGCTCGTAAACAAGATTTAAAAGGAATGAAAATTACTTGGCAACCAGCGCAATTAAGGCACTTTACAGCAAGTTTTGATTACGTGTAAATAATACAACAAACGATAAATTAGGGTTAACCATATATTTAGATAAGCCATTCCTATTTGGGGTGGCTTTTTTTAATTGTTAGGAGGGGAGTTAACCGCAAAGCTCGCTAAGGATGCGCAAAGAGCGGAAAGTTTTTAGTTTGATGTAAATAACAATCCCGAAAGGATGACATTATTATAAAAAAAAATACAATAGAATAGTTCCTAACCCCAGCGGGGTGGCATGTAATCTTATTCAACAATATCTCGCCTATTAATTTGTAATTATTGATGTGCTAAACTATATACAAATTGCACTACAATTATTCCCGCAATTAACTTATTATTGAGTTTTTAAAAGTGGTGTTTAAAAACACTTACTGGTATAACTTATTAAACAAAATAGTTGCAAGAATAAACAATGACACTTTACCAAAAATTACAACAAGCCAAAAGTGAAGAAGATGTTAAAGATGCTTATATAAAGGCATTGGGCTTAAAAGCTTATTCTAAAAATTTAATAGATATACAAACCAAAGAAATATGGTTTGAGGCAAAAGACAATAGCAAAATTTCTACCTACGCCATGTTTACACAGCTTTTGCATTATGTGCAGCAAGCATTAAATAAAGGCGATGAAGTTCCACCATTTTTAGCAGTAATTGATACCCAAAAAGCTGCCATCATGAAAAGCAGTGATGTTATTCCTTTTCTTGAAAAAAAAACTATTAAATGGGGTAAGTCTGCTAGTAATTATACACAAGAAGCTTTAGATTCAATATCGGCACATATTGGTACTCACTTTGTGAGTTTTAGGATTGAAACGCACGAGGATGAATTTATTTCAACCATAAAAAATGCCATTGCAAAGGGAGATATTATACGCACCCAAATTACACCCGATAACTTAAAACAAGTGTTTGATAAATGGGTGCAAATGATAGGGCGAGAAATTAATGGAGTGCCCGAAGATGATTACGCTTTATTGTTTTTTGCAGATATTATGCATGATGGCACAACGGCTACCCACGATAATTTAACAGCAGCATTATTGCATAAAAATAATGCACCTGTTTTTCAATTGGCCGGAAAAATTTATGAACTAAACAGCAAAGAAGGATACCGCCAATTTTGGAGCATTTACCACAAACCACCAAAGGCCGAGTACAGAGATTATTTATTAGAAAGACGCGACAGTTTAATACCCGTAGACGAACGCAGTTTTAAAGGTGCGTTTTATACACCACTTGCCGTGGTTGATAAAGCCTATGATAAACTGACCGAAACCTTGGGCAAAAATTGGCAAAAAGAATACATTGTTTGGGATATGTGCTGCGGTGTGGGCAACTTAGAAATTAAACACAGCAACCCACGCAATATTTATATGAGTACTTTAGATAGTGCAGATATAGATGTAATGAAAGCCACCAAAACTTGTGTAGCTGCTACCCGCTTTCAGTACGATTATTTAAATGATGATATAACTGATGATGGAAAAATAGATTACACACTTACCAATAAAATACCGCAAGGTTTACGTGATGCCATTAAAAGTGGTAAAAAGATTTTGGTGTTGATTAATCCGCCTTATGCGGAAAGTGGAACTGGAGTTGAAAGTGGAAATAAAGAAGGTGTTGCAACAACTAAAATGTCTATTAATATGGATGAATTTGGATATGCAAGACGTGAACTATTTGCACAGTTTTTAATTAGAATTTATAGAGAAATACCAACTGCAACAGTTGCTATATTTAGTAAATTGAAATATGTAACATCCCCCAATTTTGATGAATTTAGAGGAGTTTGGAATGCAGAATATTTAGGAGGATTTGTTGTTCATAGCAAATCCTTTGATGGATTGAAAGGAGAGTTCCCAATTGGCTTTTTGATTTGGAAAACAAATAAAAATACTAAAAAGAAAAATGATATTTTAGAAATTGTTACTGATGTATTAGATAAAAACGCCCGAGCAATTGGAGAAAAATGTTTTTATAACTTGCCAAATGAAAATCTATTAACGAAATGGGTTAATAGACCAAAAGCAAATAAGACGTCAGCTTTACCATTGAAGAATGCAATCTCGCCTGCAACTAAAACAAAAGATATTCGTGGTGCTTATTGGTCAGATGGTGCAGTTGGAAGTTTGTATGCACACGCAAGTGATATGCAAAATGCTAATTTAACTGCATTACTTTCATCTGGATATAGTAGTCCAGGTGCATTTTTTGTTAACAAAGAAAACCTATGGCAAGTTGCAATAATTTTAACTGTTAGACTAATTACTAAGAAAACCTGGCTAAACGACCGCGACCAATTTTTACAACCTACAGCACCATTAACAGAAGAATTTAAAACCGACTGTTTAATTTGGATGCTTTTTAATGGAAGTAATTTAACTGCCAGTGCAAACGATTTAGAATGGAACGGCAAAAAATGGAGCATTGTTAACCATTTTATTCCGTTTACCGAAGCCGAAGTAAATGCACCCGAAAGGTTTGAAAGTGATTTTATGGTAAACTACTTAAAAGGTAAAAAACTATCAAAAGAAGCCACCCAAGTTTTACAAGCAGGTAAACTTTTATGGCAAGCATACTTTGCACAAACCGATGTGCGAAGCATAAGAGATGAGTTAAAATTAAATAGGGCAGATGTAGGTTGGTACCAAATACGCAAAGCACTGCAAGCCCGCAATGCTAGCGGAGATTTTGCACCAGTAAGTTTTAAACCATTTGAAGAAGCCTACAAAACCTTAACCGAAAAACTTCAACCAATGGTGTATGAATTAGGGTTCTTAAAAATTTAAGAATTGAATGTGTAAATTCCTTTTGGATAATTTATTTGTTTGTAAAATTTGGGAGTTTAATTGAATGGAGATTAAATAACTTAAAAATGGATTGAGTTAAAGTTTAATTATGAAAAAATTGAAACGCAAAAAAATAATCATAACAAATATGAATTATGTTTAAATATACAATAGTATTTTACGCACATAATGATACATTATCGTTTGAAATTAAATCTCAAAATTATGAGCTGTTAAAAAGTATTGTTTTTGAGCTGCTTTTACTTTTTTCAGAAGTTAGTTTGGAAAACAAAACAATTAAAGTAGAACCATTCCAACAAAACAACGATAATACTTTTTTGAGAATAAATAATTTCGTAGAAAAGTACGAGATTGAAATACCGCCTATAAATATGGTAAGTGCGTTTTTTCGTAAACTAAAGAAAGATGAGTACTTTTATTTTTTGCCGAATATAAAACTTGATCTTAAATGTAATTTAAAAATTTATAGCCACTTAAAGGCTCTTAATGAAGGTTTAGACATTGAAGAGGTTCAAAGGCAAACATCTGAATTATATGAAAATCTTTTGACTAAATATCAGTTATCAACATATGGGCATAAACGAATTCATATTGGAGAAAGTGATAAGTCTAAAAGAATATGTAGATTTTGCAATAATGAGCGAAAGCCTATAAGTTACGCAAGTAAGGCTCATGCTATTTCAGAAGCATTAGGTAATAAAACTGTTTATCTTAATGAGGAATGTGAAAAATGTAATGAATACTTCAGCAATTCAATTGAGCCGGACTTAATTCATTATCTATCGGTTTTTAGAACATTTTTTGATGTAAAAGGTAAAGATGGAAGTAAAAAGCTAAAAGGTGTAAATTTTGAATTGAAAAATGAAAAAAACCTCACACTTGCGTTTAATGACATTAAGGAAAGGCCAGAAGAAGGGATGCCTTATAATTTAAGCCTTGAAGGAAAAGATTACGTTGTTCTCCAAAATGTTTACAAGTGTTTATGTAAATATTTTCTAAGTGTTATAGATTCAAGTTACCTAGCAGGTTTTAAAGAAACGATAAGTTGGATAAACGGAGAGAAGAAGGCCGGAAAGTTACCTTTAATAGGTGAAATTATTTCATATCATTCATTTTCAAAGCAACCGAGAATTGAAACATATATCCGGATAGGTGATGACAAAAGTATTCCTTTTGCTGTTGGAGTATTTTATTTCACATGCAAAGTTCATATTTTCATTATTCCATTTGCAGGAACTCTAGAAAATGAATTTTTAGACCAAATTGAGTTTGACCATTTTTGCGAAACGTTCAAAAATATTATTAAAAACAAATATTGGAAATATATCGACTATTCAAACAATGAAAAGAAGAAAATTACTACGAAACTTAATATTGAAGTAAAAGATATTATGGCATAAAAATTTAGCTCAATACTAATTTTTATCAACAAATAATAGTACTAAAATAAAAACCAGTAAATATTTTGAGTATTATTGAAAGATGAAATTGGAGACTAGCTACCAATAAAAAAAACGGGGCGGAAACCGAAAAGCCATACGAGTAGGGACTTGTAACCATTATTTTAAATAAAAATGAAAAAAACATTATTTCTACTATTAGTCTCAATTGGACTGTTTTTTATTAATTCATGCTCGAAAGACGATCCCAAACCTACTCCCGCGCCTGCACCAACACGTTTAGAATTATCAATAAAAGATAATTTAGGAAATTCAGTTTCAGGAGCATCAGTTAAGTTATATTCTTCACAAACTGATTGGAATGCTGGCACAAATCAAATTGGAACCACTTTGGTTTCAGATGCATCAGGAAAAGTAACTTTTACTGATTTATCAAATATTTCTTATTTTTGGCTTGTTGAAAAAGATTGTCAAAACAATGTTCGTGGTGCCGTTACTACAGTTTCACCATTAACTGCAAATGTTACAACTTCACTTAACATAATACTTTCAACTACAGGTACTTTAAAATTAGTAAATACATCAAGCAATCCATATAGAGTTTATATTAACGGAACTGCAGCAGTAGAAATGAATGGCGGTACAAACGAAATGGCTTATTATGTTCCAACTGGTGCATATAGTATAAGAATATTGCAATTAAGTGGTTATGCGGTATATCCAACAGACCAAACGTATAATGTGAATGTAGGATGTGGCCAAACATCAACAGTCACCTTCCCTCAATAAATACATTTAGCATTTTGCCGCAACTAACCAAGTAAGCAGATAATTGTCATTATACTTTGTATTTAAATTAAAGTTTACAATTATTATCTACTTTGGTTAGTTGCATATTTTTAGTACCGATAACATGCTATATAGGTCAAACTAAACTGTACACGTTTTTTGTTGAAACAGTTAATATTTAATAAGAACTATTCGGTTTGTTATCCATAGCTCCTAATAAACCTATCCTTTTATCACCCTCGAAAAATCATTGCCACTTGGTTCTTGAAAAATAGCTAATTCGAAAAATGCAGCAGCGGCATATAAATGATCAAAAATATCTGATTGTGTAGTTTCGTATTTTAACCATGCGGTACTGTTTGTAAAACAATATATTTCTAGTGGAATACCTTTGTTTTCGGTGGCTAGTTGCCTCACCATAATAGTCATATCTTGTTTTATTTCGGTATGATTTCTAAGGTAGCTTTCAATATAGTGCCTAAACACCCCAAAATTGGTCATTCTGCGGCCATTAATTAAAACACTTGTATCTATATTATTTTGGTTGTTGTATGTTTCTATTTCTTGATGTCGGTTTACTACAAACTCATTAATAAGTTGATATTTTTTAAATGATTCGCGCATGTTTGGGTCAACAAATTTTATAGAATTTGAGTCGATGTAGATGGAACGTTTAATTCTTCTTCCACCACTTTGGGTCATGCCACGCCAGTTTTTAAAACTATCGGTTATAAAATAATAAGTAGGAATGGTGGTAATGGTTTTATCCCAATTTTGGATTTTTACTATATTTAAGTTTATGGCTATTACATCTCCATCGGCATTAAACTTTGGCATTTCAACCCAATCACCAACTCTTACCATATCGTTTGCCGACATTTGTACACTTGCAACTAATCCTAAAATAGTATCTTTAAATACCAATAATAAAATAGCTGTCATAGCACCAAAAGCACTTAAAAAATAGATGGGCGATTTGTCTAAAATGATGGATAAAACTAAAATGAAAGTAATGATGTAAAGTATAATTCTAACAACTTGGAAATAACTATTTAATGGCTTGTCTTTAAATGCTTCGTGGGTTGATAAACCATGTTCTGTAACCCTTAAAAATGCTATAATTATGGTTAGTCCAACAATTATTAAATAACAATTAGTTAGTGTAATAATTACTGGAATCATTTGTGTAAAATCGGCAAAAATACTTGGTACCAACATTTTAATAATTAATGCAGGAACAACATGAGCCAGGTTATTAAATACTTGCTGGTTGGCTAATAAATCATCCCATTTAAAAGGAGTTTTTTCTACTATTTTATGTATAAAACTAATGACTAATTTTTTGGTAATTAAAAATGCTACCCCAGAAATAATAATCAATAATCCAACTAAAATAACCAACCTAATATATTCTGCCCAAGGCGCGCTTATGCCCGATTGTAATAATAACTCATCAATTAAATGCTCAATAAATTTCATATATATAATACTGATTTAAGGGTTTTTAAATTATGTTTAGGTAAAAATATCATACTTACATAGCCACATAGCTAAAAACATAATTTATACTATCCAATAATTAGCAATAATGCAATTAGGGATTTAAATTAATAAAAAGGGAAAGCTAGCGTTTATTGACAGCTTAAACAAGTTTAAGTACTAAAATTTATAAATGTAAATAAGTTTTTTAGTTTCAAAAAACTCTTCATCAAACCAATCACTCAAAGCAAATTCATCAACAAAAAGCTTGCGGTTTATACGTTTAATTTCTTTGGTTTCTTCTTTTAAATCTCCACCCTTTAAAAGCAAGTAACCGTTAAGTTTACTATTGCGGCTGGTATCATCTACATAACTTTGGGTCCAGCGGTAAAGCTGCTCCATTGGTGCAACAGCGCGGCTTACAATAAACTCAAATTGTTCTTTTAAATTTTCTACTCTACCAATTACAAAATCGGTATTTTTTAGATCTAATGCTTCGGCAATACCTTCGGCAACTACAATTTTTTTACTTATACTATCACATAAAGTAAAGTTTACCTCAGGAAACATAATGGCCAATGGAATACCTGGAAATCCGCCACCTGTGCCTAAATCTAAAATTTTAGTATGTGGTATAAAAGTGGTAAATTTTGCAATGGCCAATGCGTGTAAAATGTGTCTTTCGTAAAGTTGGTCAATATCTTTTCGCGAAATTACATTTACTTTTTCGTTTGCCTCTTTATATAAGTTATACAAAGCGGCAAATTGTTGTTGTTGTAAAGGTGTAATTTCAGGAAAATATTTTAAAATTATATCAATCATAAATGTAGTGTTACCAGCGTTTTTTGTTTTTAGTAAATACACCTTTGGTACCGTATATTATCATGTAAAACAAATATGTAATATATAATATTAGTAAGTTAAAAACCAAACTTTGTGATTTAAGTTTTTTGCCACTTTTATAAAATACTAAAGTTTGTGAAATATATTTTACGGCTACAATACCAACTACTATTGGCCACGAAAATATGTTATAAGCCAAAGCTGCGGTAACCAATGCGTAAAAAGCGAATATAGCAGCGTAGTAGCCACCTAAAGCTATTTTGTGTTTTAGCTTGTAGTTTTTTCCTGTAGTCATGTGGCGCGCCTTTTGTCTGCTCCACGATTCGAAAGTTGTTTTGGCATCGGTATTTACAAAGGTTTCTGGCCTAATTTCTATTGCTACATTATTAGCAGTGGCTGCTTTGTTTACAAATAAATCATCATCGCCAGATAAAATGTGTTGATGTGAGGCAAATCCTTTGTGTTTAAAAAACAACTCTTTGGTGTATGCAAGGTTTCTTCCTACACCCATAAAAGCATTGTTACGCAAGGCTAATGCAAAATAAAATTGCGCGGTTATTAATGTTTCAAACCTAATAAATTGGTTTAAAAAACCTTTGCGTTTGCGATATGGCGAAAAGCCTAATATAATTTGTTTGCTATTGTTAAAGTTGCTTTGCATGATGCGTAACCACTGGTTACTTGCGGGTTCGCAATCTGCATCAGTAAATAACAGTTGATTATTTTTTGCCGCTTTAATACCAATGGTTAATGCAAATTTTTTGCCCGTTGGATATTTATCTTGCTCAATAAGTTGTGATATTTTTAACTTGGGTTGAGTCTTTTTTAATTCTTCTAACCACTCTTGGCTGCCATCCCAGCTACAATCGTTAACTACAATTACTTCAAAATCTGGATAGTCTTGCTCCAAAATGGTCATCAAGTTTTTTTGCAGGTTATCAATTTCATTGCGTGCTGCTATGATAATAGAAACGGGCTCAAGAGGTTGACTTTGGATAGGTTTGGGCTTATAGAAAGCAAACTTACCAAATATTACAAAGTAGTAATATAGAAGTACCAATGCCGAAATGCATAATGCGGCTAGTAAAGTCCAAGAGATAGGGTTGATAAGATTTATCATATATACTGTACTGCAAATTAATGGTTCGTAATTGAAGGTTTATAAAATCAATTTCAACATGATGTTAAGAATTAGGACACATTACAATTTGTTTTATTTAAAATGCGTTTATTGGATTTTACCTTAAATTTAAAGCGTATAATTGCAATAAGCCACAAAAGGGAAGGTGTTTTTTTAGGAAAGATTGTATAAATGTTTGGTGATTATTTAAAATAGTCATACTTTTGCCCTCATTTTAAATAAATATATCCCAAGATATGACAGCTAAAAAAACAACTAATGAGCAAGTTGTCTTAAACGACTATGAATCTGTGATTATTTTCACACCCGTGCTCTCAGAAGAGCAGCTGAAAGATGCTGTTGCCAAGTATCGTACTTTTATTACCGATAATGGTGGAGAGATGGTTCATGAAGAAAATTGGGGCTTAACAAAGTTGGCTTATGCCATAGATAAAAAAACCACTGGTTTTTACCATATCTATGAGTACAAAGCTCCAGCTGAGTTTGTCGCAAAATTTGAATTGGCCTTCAGACGTGATGAAAGAATTATGCGTTTCATAACAACATCGTTAGACAAACACGCCCAACTTTACAACCAACGTAAACGTAATGGCGAATTCAATCAAAACAAAAAAGAAAAACAACAAGAAGGAAAGTAATTATGAGCAAACCAAGAACTCAACACAATCCGGCCATGGTGTTTAACACAACCCCGGAAACTCCATTAAGGAAAAAATACTGTCGTTTTAAAAAGAACGGTATCAAGTATATTGACTATAAAGATGGTAACTTCTTGATGAAGTTTATTAATGAGCAAGGTAAAATTTTACCTCGTAGAATTACTGGTACTTCATTGAAATTCCAACGTAAAATTGCATTGGCAGTTAAAAAAGCTCGTCACTTAGCTATTTTACCTTACGTTGCTGATGGTTTAAAATAATTTCAACAAGAGGAGAAACATCAAGATGAAAATTATATTAAAAGAAAACTTGAAAAACCTTGGTACACAAGGTGATGTGGTAACTGTTAAAGACGGTTATGCAAACAATTACCTTTTCCCTCGTGGTTTAGCTGTAATGGCTACTTCTTCAAACATCAAAATGATGGAAGAAGATAACCGTCAGGGTGCACGTAAGCGTGAAAAATTGAAATCAGATGCAACTGTGTTATCTGAAAAACTAAAAGAAGTAAAATTAACTATTGGTACTAAAGCTGGTGCTAATGGTAAAATATTTGGTTCTATTACTCCACTTCAAGTGGCTCAATCATTGAAAAACTTAGGTTATGAAATTGATCGTAGAAAAATTGAAGTAGATGATATTAAATTATTAGGTACATACGAAGCTATCGTAAACTTGCACAGAGATGTAGTAGTTACTATTGCTGTAGAAGTAGTTTCTGAATAATATTTGATTGATTAACATATTAAAGGCTACCCAAACGGGTGGCCTTTTTTGTTTTATATTGATTTTTGAATATCCCTAAGCTTCAGCCTAGGGAATAATTGGATTAAATAAATGAACCCAGCGGGTTCAAATGTCTGTAATAAAACCTCATTTTGCATCCACTCGACCCCAGCGGGGTCGCACATCTTCTTCAACCAACGTTGTTTTCGGTTATTAATAATTCCGTTCGTGATTGTTATAGCAGCTTGTAATGCCGAAAGCACATTCAATATAGTCCAATTGCGTTTTGAGCTTCATTGAACTATTTTCATGTAGCATCGGTATTACCATTGTAAAATTATTTTTTAGTTTGGACTAAAAAATAATTACAATTGGTATAACATTATTCGAAAGCACCCCGAAAGAAATTGTTGGGGCTGTTAAAATAATTTGGCTTCTGAAAAGGGATAATTATTATCAAATAGCAATATTTTGGGTTTGCGGGTTTTGTGCAGTATATTTAAGTTGCATGCATTTGGTATAAATATGCATAAATACGTATAAGTGGTTGTTTTTAAGTTTGCACTTCCGGTTTTTAAAATTTTTTGTTCCTGAAAATCAATTGTTTATTGCATCCTGATAAAAGTGTATAGTAATTGTTAATTTCGTACAACTATATATTTGTACCTAATAAATGCTATTTATCATGTGCAAACACCCCCTTAATCGTACATCAAACATTTCATTAATTGTAGGGTTACTCATTACACTACAATTATCAGCTCAACCCAACCTAATTAATAATTATGGGTTTGAGGTTAACTCATCAACCCCAACAGGCTGGACAACTACCAACATGAATGGTACAAGTTCAGTTTCCTCAACTAAAAACAAGTCGGGGAGTTATGCTTTCAATAATAACAATACTTCAACTTCAACTACTAGTTATGTTGAAAGCAACTCCAGCATTAGTGTACCTGCCAATCAATACTTGATTTTAATGGCCAATTATTTGGTTACTGCACAACAGAGTAGATCTAAGGTTACTTTGGGAATTAATGGCAATATGGGTAGTGCATATACACCCGCAAAAGCCAATACCTTTTATTTTATTTCTTCGTCAGTACAAAATACTTCAGGTAGCACAGCTTCTTGGAAACCCCGGTTTAATATGTATTCAAGTTCAGGTACATCTGCACGCGATTTTTATTGGGATGATATTATTGCTTATGTGAGTACTACTGCAACAGTTGATTTAACTGCCCCAACCGCTCCAACAAGCTTAGCTGTAAATTATTCAACCAATAGTGCTAATTTAACTTGGCAAAATGGAACTGATAATACTGGAGGTAGCGGAGTGCAGCGTACTTTGATTTTACGCAACACCGGTAATTGCACTACAACAGCACCTACTTTAGATGATCAAGTTGTGTATAGCAAAGCTGGTGGTTATGGAGAAAGTACTTTTGGTACTTGGACAGTTATTGATACCGTAAATGTTGGTTCAACTACTTATATTGATAATACTTACTCGTTTGGTAATAATTATGTTTATGCAATTGTGCATGAAGATAAAGCCTATAACCATTCTGCTGGTGCCGTAGTTTTTGCTGATGTTATAGCAGTTGCTTCGCCAAGTTTACCTTCCAATAATCAAACAAGTGTAAGTCCCTTAGGTATAAATTTCGCTTGGCCAGAAGCATGTGGCGCATCTGCTTATAATATTTATTTAAGCACAAATCAAACAGATGTAAACAACGAATCAGTTAGCGCATTAGTTGCTAGTGGTGTAAATACAAATAGTTACTTACATTTATCAGATTTGAATTTTTCTACAATTTATTATTGGAAAGCAGTTTCAACAAACGGAGCAAGTTTAAAAGCTACTGGTACTAGTACATGGAAGTTTACTACTGGCGAAATGCCACTCAGTTATTCAATATCTCGTACCAATAATGTTACCTATAATAGTATAATTAACTCAGGTAATAAATTTGTATGGACCACGAATTCGCGTACTGCTGACGATAATAAAAGTGAAACCTTAGATTTAACAAGCTTAGGTTTTACAGGATTTAACTATCAAGGTAATAATGTAACAGCTTTAAAGGTAGATATTAATGGATTTATAACTTTTAATTTAACTTCATCAGCCTCGTATAGCAATTCGTTTAGCTCTCAAAAACAAATAATCGCACCCTTTTGGGAAGATTTGGTTTGCCAAGGATACATCAGCTCTTCACCAAATGAAACACAACTAGCGCTTTTAGAAAACTCAATAAAATATTTGGTAACAGGCCAGCAAGGCAACCAAGTTTTAACCATAGAATGGACAGAAATGGAAATATACAGTAATGCTGGCCCAAGTATTAATTTTCAGGTTAAATTATATGAACAGGATAATAAAATTGAGTTTGTATATGGCCAAATGTTTGGATTTAACGGAACTGTAAATTATACTTACTCATACAGTTCAGGTTTAAGTGCTACCACCATTGGAAGCTCACCTTCGGCTGGTCAGTTAATCAGTCAGCAGTTGGCTAATGTGCTAAATTATAGTAATACCAATATTACTAACCTTTCAGAGCTTCCTGATTGTTATAGTGCTATTATGTTTACCCCAAATTCTTTGGACGTATTACCTAGGGTTGCAGCAAATACAATAACTAATGATGAATGTAATACCGCTATTACATTGCCAATACAAAACGGTGTGCAGAATGATTTTTGTCGTACTTATTCATCAGCAGGTGCAACTAAGTCAAATTCAATACCTGTTTGTACTGCATCAATTGCCGGAAATGCAGATGATGATGTGTGGTTTAAGTTTACTGTAGTTATACCTGGTTTATACGGTGTAAAAATTAGTTCATCAGGAAGCTATAATGGAGTAGTGCAATTATTTAGTGGTAATTGCAATACACTTACCAATTTATATTGTGCAAATGCTACAAGTAATGGACTTATAGAAACCATTGAAACAGATACATTAATAGAAGGTACTTATTTTGTACGTGTTTATGATGCAAATTCGGGTGCTGGAGGTTCTGGTAATTTTGCAATTTCTATTTATAATATTATTGCCCCTCCAGTAAATGACGATTGCTCGGGAGCAATATCATTATCAGTTGGTGTGCCATACAAATCTGCTAGTACGGCAAATGCAACTGCCTCAGCAGGCATAACAAATTGCACCGCAAGCAGCCCAGGTGTTGCTGATGATGATGTGTGGTTTAAATTTGTTGCAACTAGCACAGTTACGCGCTTAACTATTGATGGTGGTTCTGCATTTAATGCGGTATTACAATATTTTACTGGTACATGTGGTAGCTTGGTAAACAAAGGTTGTGTGAGTAGTACTGGTGCTGCGGGTGTAGAAATGATTGATGTGGCTACTGTTGTTGGCACTACTTATTTTTTAAGGGCTTATCATTCTGCAAATGGTGCAACTCCTACATCTGGTTTTGAAATTTCTGCAATGCCTATTTTACCATCATGCCCAACCTTAAGCGGACCAACAAATGGTGCAACAAATATCAATAAAACAACTGCACAATCATTTAGTTGGAGCGCATCTTCAATACCTTCAATTGGTACAAAAACATATAGTTTACAAATATCAACCAATACCTTATTTACAGATACCTTAAACTTACCTGCTGCACGCGGATTATCAGGAACAACTTATAGTTTACCTGCCAATACTTTATTAGCAGCTACTACTTATTACTGGAGAGTTATTGCATCTAATGCCAACGGTCAATCAGAAGGTTGTACTTATTATACATTCTCAACCGCTGCTACAACATTACCATCTTGCGCGCAAGGATTAACACCCGAAGTTTTAACAACTAACCTAAATACAAGTTTAAGTTTAGCTTGGGCCGTTGGTTCTGGTTCGCCAACTTCATATTCGGTTTATTTAAGCACCAATCAATCATTGGTTAGTAGCCTTTCTACTTCGGCTAGAGTAGCCACTGGTATTACAGCCAAAACTTATAGTGCAACTGGTTTGGTTAATAATGCAACATACTATTGGACCATTATTCCTAAGAATGGCTCAGGTTCAGCTTCGGCTTGTTATGTATCAAGTTTTACTACTATTCCAGCTGCACCAATTAACGATAATTGTTCAGGTGCAATTGCTATCAATCCTACCTCATCAACCCCGGTTACAGGAACTATCTTAAATGCTACACAAAGTATGGTTGGCAATGTTGGTTTTGCTGATGATGATGTTTGGTATAAGTTTACTGCATTATCTACCGCACATAATATTTCGGTTAGTGCCGATGCTTCTTTTAATCCAGTTGTAGAAGTGTTTAGTGGTTCATGCGCTTCATTAACATCTATGCAATGTGTAAATGCTTATGGTAATGGAATAACTGAAAATGCACGTGCTACAGGTTTAACTATCGGCCAAACTTATTATATACGTGTGTATGATTTTGGTTCAACTCCGCCAACCTCTTTAACCTTTAATATTAGAATTAATGATGTTGATTTAGGAATTGAAAACTTTGTGAGTCCAACTACAAATAATTGTGGAAATACAACAATAAAAGTTGCATTAAAAAACTACGGTGTTGCCAGTGTTAATTTAGCATCAAATCCTGTTACTATTACAGCTTCTGTTTTAAGTCCTGCAAATGTAAAATCAAACCTTAATACTGTTGTGGTTAATAGTGGAATTATTACTGCTGGAAATAGTTTAGAAGTGCTAATTACATCAAACTATATGGTAAATAATGCGGGTAATTACACTTACACTGCAACAGCTAATACCGCCAAAGATATTAACGAATCTAACAATTCAATTACAGCTACCTTGCAACAAATAGAACTTCCTAATCCATATATTCTATCTGGTTCAGGAACATATTGTTTAGCATCTAGTGGTGTAATGTTTACGCTTTCTGGCTCAGAGGTTGGTACTTCATATCAATTATATCAAGCGCAAACTACCATGTCTGATATTGTAAGCGGAACAGGTGCTTCCATTAATTTTCCAAATGTTAGGGTTAGTGGAGCATATAGAGTTGTAGCACAAAGCCAAGCTACGGGTTGCCAAAGTTACATGTCTGCATCATCTGTGGTTACGGTTACTCCGCTTTGGTTGGGTATCAATACAAATTGGAATAATACCGCAAATTGGTGTGGTGGTGTAATACCAGCAAGTAATGCAAATATTATTATTAGCGGTTCGGCTGTTAATATGCCAATTCTACCAGGCAATATCACTGTTAATAGTTTAGAGCTAACAGAAAGCAATAAAAATATTGTATTGAATGGAAAAACGCTAACCATTAATGGTAAAATTAGTGGTGATGGTGTTGTGAAAGGAAGCACTACATCATCAATAATTGTTAATGGAAGTGGCAATATGGGTATGTTAAAAATGGATCAAACAACCAATGGTGTTACCAATGCATTACAAAATCTAACAATCAATGTTGGGTCAACAAAAACAAACGATTCGGTAGTAGTAGGCAATATGTTAAATTTAGTAGGAACTTTAAATTTAAATAATGGTAAACTAAATGCCAATGGAAATTTAACCTTGGTATCAAACGCTACTGCTACTGCACGTGTTGCAGCCATTGCAAATACAGCAGATATTATTGGAAATGTTGTTTCGCAAAGGTATGTTCCTTCGGTTGTTAGACGTTATAGAATGATTTCTCCTAATACATCTTCGTTTACTTTTAACGATATTAAGGATGATATTTTTGTAACAGGTTCAGGAGGTGCTGCAAATGGTTTTGATGTTTCAAATCCTAACTCGGCTAGTATTTATACTTACAGAGAAAGTACAATAGGCGGAAGAGGTTGGGTAGCGGTTACCAATATCAACCAAACTTTAAATCCATCACAAGGTGCAATAGTATTTGTGCGTGGCGATAGAACTTTGCCTTCACCACAATGGTACACTGCTCCTTATGTAACACAAAACCAGGTTACCATTGATTTTGTTGGTCCAGTAAATAAAGGCTCGTTTTCGCCAACTATTACCTATACCAATACTGGTTATATTGATGATGATGGATGGAATTTAGTGGGTAATCCTTATCCCTCTCAAATTGATTGGAGTTCGGTTTCAAAATCAAATATTAGTCCGTTTGCTTATGTTTTAGATCCAGCAACAAATGCTTATGTGGCTAATGAAGGCGTTACTGCAATCGCATCTGGACAAGGTTTTTTTGTGAAAGCAATTAGCACTAATCCTACCATTACTTTTAACGAAAATAATAAAACCGCTGGTGTAACAAGTAGCTTATTTAAAACAAGTAATGCTATTCCGTTTAAACTAAATGTAGTGATGGATTCTATAACAAGCGACTATGCCTTATTGCGTGTAAGAACAGGCGCTACAGTGGCATTAGATCAAATGGAAGATGCATTAAAACTAACCAATTCTACCTTAAATTTTGGATATAAATTAAGTTCATCTTACGTACAAATTAATACCATTCCTGAGTTTACTGCCGTATCAGATACATTTGTATTGTTTGTAAACGGACCTAGTAAAAGTTATGTGTTAACAGCATCTAGTTTTGATGATATTCCTGCTACAAAAACAGTTTTAATAAAAGATTTATTTACAAACTCTATAGTTGATTTAAGGTTAAATAATACTTATGCTTTTAACATTACGTCAAATGGATTATCTCAAGGTGATAGGTTTTTATTAATTGTAACTAACCAAAGTTCATTACCTGTAACCTTTATAGAAATTAAGGCAAATGTTGCATCAAACAATACAGATATTGATGTAAAATGGGCAACTGCAACAGAGGTAAATAATGATAGGTTTATGGTTGAAAAATCGTACGATAATAAAACCTTTACCGAAGTAGGAACAGTTAAAGGAGCACTAAATAGCAAGGTTAGCATAAACTATAATTTTGTTGATGCTTTTGCCGCTAAACAAGCTTTAAATATGGGTATTGATAAGGTTTATTACAGGGTAAATCAGGTTGATGTATCGGGTAAAAATACATATAGTGATGCAGTTGTAGTTCACTTAAGTCAATCAAATAATAATGATGCAGCAGGCATAACCTTATTCCCAAATCCTGCAAAAAATGTGGTGTTTATTGAACAAACTTCACAACAAACTATAGGCGAAATTTCAATAATAGATATTACAGGTAAATTGGTTAAAACCCAAATTGAAAATGGTTTTGAAGCCAGTATAGACATTAGCGAATTACAAAGTGGAGTTTATTTTGTAAGGCATCAAGGTAATAAAACATATAAATTAATTGTAGAATAGTAGTAGTTTTTCAATTCATGTTTCCGTCCGTTTTGCAGCAATGCAAAGCGGACGTTTTTTTAATTATCCCTTTTATATAGCGCTTTACCTATCACACCAATTAATTAACCGAATTGCCAATAAACCTAACCATAAAATAAAGTATTGTTGCAGGTGAGTTTTAAAAGACCCCGAATGATTATTCTATTAGCCATATTGGCAAGTTTTACAAGTGGAAGTTATTTATTTATGCAACAAAAACAGTTTGGTACATACCCAAAAGGAGCACGTTTGGCCCGTATTGAAAAATCGCCTAATTACAAAAATGGTTCTTTTCAAAACTTAACACCTACACCAATGTTAGCCGATGGCGTAAGTTATTTTAGCATATTAAAAGACTACTTAAAAAAAGTAGAAGGAAGAGAACCAAGTGCAAATATTCCGAGTGTTACTACTAACATAAACCTACTTGATGATAGCATTCCACGCATAGTTTGGTTTGGCCATTCATCATACCTAATAAAAATAAATGGCAAGCATATTTTAGTAGATCCAGTTTTTAGTGGTAATGCTTCGCCTGTTGGTTTTACAGGTAAAAATTACAACGGAAGTAATGTGTATGGTGTTAATGATTTACCTGAGTTGGATGCAGTGTTAATTACCCACGATCATTACGACCACCTTGATTATAAAACAATTTTAAAACTGATACCTAAAACCAAACATTTTTATACCAGTTTAGGTGTTGGTGCGCATTTAGAATATTGGGGTGTGCCTGCAAATAAAATTACCGAACTTGATTGGTGGGAATCTGCTAATATTGATAGTAATATGTCTTTTACTGCAACACCAGCAAGGCATTTTAGCGGTCGGAAATTTGCCAGAGGTAAATCACTTTGGTCTTCGTTTGTATTGCAAACATCAACCCACAAATTGTTTTTAGGCGGTGATAGTGGTTACGAAAATCATTTTAAAGAAATAGGAGCTAAGTTTGGCGGTTTTGATATTGCCATATTGGAGTGCGGCCAATACAATACATCATGGCGTAACATACACATGATGCCCGAAGAAACTGCACAAGCTGCGGTAGATTTAAGAGCTAAGGTTTTAATGCCAGTGCATAATAGTAAGTTTACACTTGCACTGCATGCCTGGAACGAGCCATTAACTCGGGTAACCGCCAAAGCTCAAGCATTACAATTATATTATACCACACCATTAATTGGTGAACCTGTTTTGTTAGGCAAACATTACCCAACACAAAGATGGTGGGAAACCATTAACTAATTTGGCGCAGTTTATGTATACTTGAACACCAATCAAACTTAAAAACCAATCAATTTATTATGAGACTAAAGTTAATTTTAATGGCAATTTTTTTATGGTGTTTTATACCAAGTAAGGCCGATTTATTTGGTTCAATTTATTACCAGCAACAACCTAAAAAAATTAATGAAGATCAAAAAATTGAATCACTAATTGCATTTATAGCAAAGCAAGATGGTGTTTTTATTAGAAATGGGAGCGAGTACACACCTGGCCAAGCGGCTGAACACTTGCGCATGAAATGGAAAAGAGGAGGTAAGGCCATTAAAACTGCCGAAATATTTATTGATAAACTAGCCAGTACAAGCAGCATGTCTGGTAAACCTTATCAAATTAAGTATAAAAATGGTAGGTCGATAAATTTAGCTGCGTTATTGCGTGCTGAGCTTAAACGATTAGAAAAATAACCACCGAATAATTAATTGGGTATTACATCAGTTTTTAACAGCATAACATAAATCAATTTAGGCGTTAAATAACTGTTTGCAAAAAAATGTATACTTGCATCATTAAAAACTAAAAAGCTAAAAATGGCAAATACTGGAGATTTATCTAAAGGTATGTTTATACGACACAACAACGAGTTGTGCCAAGTAATGGAATACCAACACCGTACACCGGGTAATTTACGTGCATTTTTTCAAGTTATACTGCGCAACGTTAAAAGTGGTAAACAAATGGAGCATCGCTACAGAGCAGGCGAATCGATAGATGTGGTTCGTGTTGATTTTAAAGAAATGCAATACGTATATAAAGATGGAACCAACTTTGTTTTAATGGATCCTGAAACATTTGACCAAATATATGTAAGCGAGCTTTTGTTTGGCGACCAAGCACGTTTCTTAAAAGAAGAAATGATTATTAAAGTTTCGTTTGAAGGTGATGAACCAATAGGTGTTGAGCCTCCAACTTTTGTAATTTTAGAAGTTACTTATACCGAGCCGGGCGTTAAAGGCGATACTGCTACAAATACATTAAAACCTGCAACTTTAGAAAACGGGGCAGAAGTACGTGTGCCTTTATTTACTAGCGTGGGCGATAAAGTTAAAGTTGATACCCGCACAGGAGATTATGTAGAGCGTGTAAAATAATTTAAACACAATATTTAAAAGCGGCTTCGGCCGCTTTTTTTATGCAATGATAATTCGAGTAATGTTTGAAAAACGCAATACTGTAGGTAACATTTTTGCGTAACAAGTAAGTGCAGTTGTATTTTCGTTGGGCTTGGTAAGCAATTAACCTTTTCCTTGCAAAAAAAAATAAAGGCTTTTTTGTAAGTTTGGATTATCAAATAGCCACAAAAGGAATTAACACGGCAGTGAAAGTTGAACCTTTACAAACAATAAATTAAATGGACAATTTGAAAAGTATAGTATTCATTTTTTATTCTTTATTAACTTTTGCCGTTTATGGTCAAATAGGTGACACAAATAAATTTGAAATTAAATTTATAGAACCTCTACAATATAGGCCAGAGTTAAACATAAGAGGCAATTCCTTAAAAAGGATAAATGCCCATATTAATTTTGACAGCCTTAATAATGCTAAGGAGACCAGAGCAATGCCTGACTATGATTCAACTTGTCATGTAAGGATATTAATTAGATTTCGTGTTTTAATGGCAACAGTCCTAGAAACAACAAAATTAGAAAAACTTATTCCATTCATTCGTTATAATACAACCTCTATCACCACATTAAAATCACACAAGAAAATCGAAATTTACGATAAGCGTACTCAGTATATTGACCATAGTTACTTTGCAGTAATAGCACTATTAGATGATAGCTGTAATGTGCTTATTCCAAAATCAGTCAATGAAATAAATGGTTTAGTTCTTAAAGAACCTGAATTAACAATTGTTGACATTGCATTCTTGTATATGTTTTTTAATAAAAAGGGATATAATAAACTATTTTTCCCATCAAATAGGACATACAATACATTCACGAAAAAATCTTCTGTATTTAACATCATGTATTCCATCCTTGATTATGATATTACTTCTAATACTAGAGGTATTAATAAAAACTGCAAAAAACTATTCATTTCAAACGATTCAATGGTTCAGTTCGTAACAAGACTTTCAAGAGATGAATACAGGATTGTTGATAAAAGTAAAGATTATAGCATTATGAAATTAATCACATTGCATTTTAATAGCGACAGAACAATTAGCCACATCACTAAGTCGTATTTCAGACCTGATGATAAATACAAAAAGAATACATATTATAAGAGTCTAGACAACATTCTTAATAATAGATTAAATAGATAATCTGAAACCTTCACGTCCCTTGTACTCGCTTTTATTTTCATTTGTCACTTTTTATTTGGGTAAAAAGTAACCAAAAAGCCCACCACGAATGCCAAATCCGGTCTGATTCCTCGCACAAGCCAACCGCCCCTGGTTCCGAAGCTTCGGAACGAATCAGTCAGATTTCACACCATTTGTAGACGCCCATCGCATGTTGAGTCATTCAATCAGATTTGATTGATTCAAGATTAAACATCAAACAAACTCAATGCTTGAATGATGAACCATGTTTGAAGGACTCTATACGACAAATAATATTTTTACGCAACAAGTAAATACCCGAGCAATTGGGTTGTAATACCAATTGTAATTATTTTTTAGTCTAAACTAAAAAATAATTTTACAATGGTAATGCCGATGCTACATGAAAATAGGTCAATGAGGCTCGAGCCGAAATTGGACTATATTAAATGTGCTTTCGGTATAAAAGGACCTTTGGTTGCGCCTATATTTCTTAATTATTAAAATTTTGCGCCTAGTTTTCTTGTTTTGCGCCTATTTTTCTGGTAAATTGCGCCTATAAATCGTAAAGCATGGTTAATAGCGCTTATTTTTCTGACAATGCGCCCATAATTCATTGGGAAGAAAAAACCTATCAGGGATGGATAGTAGGATATGTTGCAATAATAGTTAAGCTAGACTTACAAATCCCGAATCCTTCAGTCAAGACAATGGTTTCTGAGAAGAACCAAAGACTTGAAACAAGCACTTGGAAAGTATTTCCATATAAGTACCTTCCCTTAGATACTAAAAAAAAATCAAAAATTGAAGCGCTTTATAACCACCTCGTTTTTGCCCTTAAATATGAAGGGGTAAATCTTTTAGTGTTTGCAAAATTAAATGAAGTATTAAGTAATAAAGAAATTTTAGAATTAGTGAATATTGAACCATTGGGACAATATTCCAGACGAATTTGGTTTTTGCTTGAATGGGTTTCGGGAAAACAAATTAAGGGGAAAAGCGATATCTCCAAGAAAAGTTATGTTACGGTTATTGATGAAAAATTACAGTTTGCTGTAAAAGGCTTTAAGTCGCCTAGGCATTTAGTAATAAACAACTTGCCTGGAACAAATCAATTTTGTGCATTGGTCTCTAAAACAAAGAAAATAGAACAGCACTTATCTTGCAACTATGTTGATATAAATAAAAAACAAATTGCAGGAATTAGAAAAGATATCATTCAACGGGCTTCCGCATTTTTACTTCTCAAAGATTCTAAAGCATCATTTACAATAGAAGGAGAAAGTCCCAAAAGTAAGCGAGCTGCAAGATGGGGTGTAGCAATTAGTCAAGCAGGAATTAATGATTTAACTAAATCGGAGTTAATACGTTTACAGCAGTTGGTTATTGAAAATAGTCGCTTTATTCAAATGAGCTTCAGAACCAAAGGTGGATTTGTAGGTGAGCATGGTCGAAATTCGGGAGAGCCTATTCCTGAACATATTTCGGCAAAACCCGAAGATATACAAGAACTAATGGTGGGATTAATTGATGCAAATCAAATATTAATAAAGGATGAATTTAATGCAGTACTTGCAGCAGCAGTTATTGCATTTGGATTTGTATTTATACACCCATTTGAAGATGGTAATGGAAGAATTCACCGCTATATTATTCATCATATATTAGCAAAAAAGAAATTTTCAGACCAAGGCATCATCTTTCCTATTTCATCATCTATTTTAAACCATATTATTGATTATAGATTAATTTTAGAATCATATTCAAAGCCTTTATTAAATTTTATTGAGTGGGAAGAAACGCCAGATCATAATATAGCTGTAACCAATCAAACTAAAGATTATTACCGCTTTTTTGATGCAACAAAACAAGCAGAGTTTTTATTTGACTGTGTAAAAGATACCATTGAAAACATTATACCGAATGAAATAAAATATTTGGCACATTATGATGAATTTAAAAAATTCTTAGACGAAGAATTTGAAATGCCTGATAACCTAATTTCAATTCTTGTAAACTTCCTAGAACAAAATCAAGGTGTGTTATCTAAACGAGCACGGGAAAAGGAATTTAGAAAGCTTAATGCTAAAGAAATGGAGCAGATAGAAAATGTATATAAAACTATTTTTCAGAACTGATTTATTTAGATAAAACCATCTGATTTTACACCATTCGTGGATATTCACCGCACCAAGAATCATTCAATCAGGTTTGATTGATTTAAGATTAAACAAGCTGATGCTTGGTTTATGAGTAGTGCTTGAGTGGTACTAAAGTAATAAACAACAATAAGTTAAAGTGTGAGTCGGTGAGGTACAATTCCGATTTTTTGGGTTTGAAAAAGTTTTAATCAATCAATACCCCATTCCAAATTTCCATCACAAAACATATCTTCGCACCATGCAAAAAATAGCAAATTACATCAACGGAGCTTTAATTCAACCCATATCAAACCAATATATAGATAACTATAATCCATCAACAGGAGCAGTTTATAGCCTTTGTCCGGATAGTGATGAACGTGATGTGGAGTTGGCCTGGCAAGCTGCCAATGCAGCTTTTGAAGGTTGGAGCAATACACCAACCGAAAAACGAAGTAAAATAATGTTACGCATTGCTGATTTATTGCAACGTGATATCGACAAGTTTGCTTTAGCCGAAACCATCGACCAAGGTAAACCATTGTGGTTATCAAAAAATGGCGAAATGCCAAGGGCCATTAGTAATATTAGCTTTTTTGCCACTGCTATCGAGCATTTTTCTAGCGAAGCACATCCAATGGGCAACCATGCTATAAATTATACTTTGCGCACCCCAATTGGTGTTGTGGCTTGTATTTCTCCTTGGAATTTGCCCTTATATTTATTTACATGGAAAATTGCACCTGCTATTGCTGCTGGTAATTGTGTGGTAGCAAAACCAAGTGAAATCACACCTTACACGGCTTTCTTGTTAAGCGAAATCTGTATAGAAGCAGGTTTGCCTGCCGGTGTTTTAAATATCGTTCACGGATTGGGCACAAAGGTAGGAAGTGCACTTACTGCTCACCCTAAAATTAAGGTAATTAGTTTTACAGGAGGCACAAAAACAGGTGCCGAAATTGCCCGAGTTGCTGCTCCAATGTTTAAAAAATTATCGTTAGAGTTAGGCGGAAAAAATCCCAATATTATTTTTGCTGACTGTGATTTTGATAAGATGCTAAACGAAACGGTTCGTTCTTCTTTTTTAAACCAAGGTGAAATATGTTTATGTGGTTCGCGCATATTTGTGGAGCGACCAATTTATGAGCAGTTTAAAAAAGCTTTTGTAGCTAAAGTTAAGGCAGAGTTAATTGTGGGTGATCCATTAAACCCTAAAACCAAAACGGGTGCCATTGTAAGTAAAATGCATTTCGAAAAAGTGCTTAGTTATATTGAACTAGCCAAGCAAGAAGGTGGAACTATACTAAGCGGAGGCAATGTAGTTAAGGTTGATGGCGATTGCGCAAATGGATGGTTTATTGCACCCACAATAATAGAAGGTTTAAGTTATGATTGCCGCACCAACCAAGAAGAAATTTTTGGTCCGGTAGTTACCATTACACCTTTTGATACAGAAGAAGAAGTGTTACAAATGGCCAACTCTACAGAGTATGGTTTGGCAGCTACCATTTGGACAGAAAACTTAACACGTGCACATAAAATGTCGGCCAATATTCAATCAGGAATTGTATGGATTAACTGTTGGTTGTTACGTGATTTACGCACGCCTTTTGGAGGTGTAAAAAGCAGTGGAGTAGGGCGCGAAGGCGGCTTAGAGGCCTTACGTTTTTTTACTGAAACCAAAAATGTTTGTATTAAACTGTAACTAAATTTAGTTACGATTTGTGGCGTGTTAGTGGCGAATTATTAAACCACTAACACGCCTCTAAATCCTCTGCCACCATAGTAAGATTGTGCACCATTGTGGTAAACAAACACAGTTCCAAATCTAAAATCTGCAAAAATAGCACCACCAAGTTTTCTAATGTTTTCGGGTGTTTTTAGCCAGCTCGAAGTTTTAGCATCAAACTTACCAAGCTGTTGTAATGACCTGTATTCTTCTTCTGTTAAAAGTTCTACACCCATTTCAGCAGCCATATCAATTGCGGTGTTTGCGGGTTGATGCTCTTTTCTTGATTCTAAACCAGCCCTATCATAACAAATGCTTCTTCGGCCAGCCGGACTTTCGGCAGCACAATCATAAAAAGTAAATTCGTTTGTTTTGCTGTTGTATCCAACTACATCAGGTTCGCCTTGGGTTTTCTCCATTTCGTTTAAAGCCCATAATTTTTCAGGATTTGCAAATAATTTTGCTTCAACTTTATCCCACGATAAACCTTTATGTCTGTTCATGTTTTTAGTAAAGCGCGTTTCTAATGTTGCCATTAGTGCTTCTACTTCATCAGGCATTAATTCTTTTTTTTCTTTTTTAGCCATGGGTTTTATTGATTAGGTGTGGTTAAGGCAATACCCGCTTTTTTTTCTAACTCTTCAATCAATTGTTTTTTTACAGTTGTATAAGTATAGTCTTTTGCTTCGGCAAACGAAATGCCATATTTGCGTGTAATATTTTGCATTTTTTGAGGAAATACGCTTAATAAATTAGTATAATATTTATCCAAAACGGCATCCACTGGCATTTCAAAACTAATGCTTAACTGAAAGCGCCTGAGCAAAGCAGTATCAATAATTTCTTTATGATTGGTGGCACAAATTAACATGGCAAGTTTAGGGAAATAATCTATCAATTGTATGATGGTATTTACTAACCTACGCATTTCTCCTACATCGTTTTCATCATTGCCTCGGGTTTTGCCTATTTGGTCAAACTCATCTAAAAATAATACTGCTTTTTCTCTTCCAGCTTTTTCAAAAACTTGTTTCATGTTTTGTGCAGTTTCGCCTATTCGCGAGCAAACCACATTGCTTAAATTTAAGGTTAAAATAGGTTTGTTAATAGCATTGGCAATGGCTTTAGCAGTAGTAGTTTTGCCGCAGCCCGAGTTGCCATGTAATAAAATTTTATTATTTACTGGCAAACCATATTGGCTTAGTTCGTCAACGTATTTATGTTCTTTAATTAGCTGCTCGATGCTGTTTTTATTAATGTCGCTTAAAATCACATCACTTAAAGTAACAGGTTCTTTATCGTTTATTATGAGGTCAAAAATGTTCATTATCTCTATTAAATTGTGGGTGAATTTAATAAAGATATTTGAGCCAGCATAATAGCCCTGTTTTTGATTTGTTTTATTCCACCTATTCTGTTTTTATGGTTACCCAATTATCAATTTTACTTTGTTTGCCGTTTTTGTTAATTACCGATACGCCAAAACTATAGCTATCGGAACAAAATCTTTTGGGTAAGATAAATTCGTTTAGCAGCTGTTTGTCAATAACATTAGCTGTTTGGCCATTATCTGTTGTTTGGTAAATAATAAACCATTCATCTTCTGCTAAAATCCTATCCCATGTAAGTTTATATTGGCCATTAATATTGGTTATTTTTAGGTTTGATGTACCTTTCATTTGAATGCTTTTTTTATTAATTACTGCAAAAGGTTTTGAAAGGGGAGTGGAGTTGCCGCTTAAATCGATGGTGCAAATTGCATATTCGTTTCGTTGGTTAAATGTTATATTATTATCAATAAAAAGCGAATCGGTAAAGTTGTTGCCGGTATATATAGTTTCCCACTTATTTAATGTTTTATTTCGTCTTTTTACTAATACTTTATCCGCATCTTTACTGGTTGATGGAATCCATTCCACCTTAAATCCATTATCAACAATTGATACTTGTGTTAACAATGCGTTTTCTGGTTTTATGGTATCTTTTCTTATAATTTCTATGCTCGGGCAATTCTTCGATTCGTTGTAGCTAAAATCTAAAGCTTGCACTTTATAATATGCTTTAGTTGTTAAGGTATTTATATTTAAGTTATCATAAAATACCGTATCATATAAGATGCTTTTTGATGCCATTGAAAATACATGCGTATTACTGTTAGAAAAATATACCCTATATCCCATTACATCTAACGCTGTTGGTTTTTGCCAATTAAGCACAACCAAGCCATCTGAAATTTTTGTTTGACTAATTATTGTAGGGCAATGTGGTGCAATTGTATCGGTCATAATTCCTTGCCTTGGTAACGAATTACTTGTGTTTCCTGCTGTATCTATAGCCTCAATTATATAAAAGTTATTGCCACCAATATTGGGTTTTAAATCATAATAAATAGTTTCGGTTATTTTAATTAAAGTGCTGTTTTGTTTAATAAATGGTCCATCGATATTAGGTGCACGTAATACATTAAACCCTATTAAATCCTTTTCTTTTGCATTTTGTTTCCAATGCACAATCAACATTTCATTGGCTTTAACATCTATTTTAGTAATACTTGGTTGGCCTGGCGCGGTAACATCTTTACCCATTGCCACTATTATTGGTGATGGTTTAGTTTCTTCGCCATAAGCATTAACACCAATTAACCGGTATTGATAAGGTTGATAATTTTTTTCGACCGAATCAATATGCTGTAAGGTTTCTTTATTGTATTTGTTTTCAATAAGTACAAAAGGTTGCTGGTTAATTCTTGTAAATTTATCCGAATTAGCAGGGCTTTTTTCTAGGTAATAACCGATAATATCATCTTGTGTTGCATTCCAATTTAATATTACAGATTTTTCTGATGGAGTGGCATTTAGTGTAGCCGAAATCTTTGTTTCTGGAGTAACCTCAAATGTATTTACCAATAAATAAAACGTATCGCAAGTAGCACCATTAATTACTAACTTATAAATATAGTTTTTATTTGGCTGTACTTCCTCTTCATAACCCAATGCAATTGCTTTTGCCACATTAAAATCTAAGGCAGCGCTATACATAGCAATACTATGTTTTAACTCTTGTTCGTTTTTTTTGTGCTTTAAAAACGTACCAAAATTACCATCATCCACCACTGTAGATTTTCCATAAAGCATTTGAGCGGCAATACCCGCGTAACTATTATTTTTATCAAACTGCTTTTTTAGGTCATCAAGGGTTGCAGGTTTAAGTGCATTAAAAATTGTTTTAGTTTCTGCAATATTCAAATCATTATTTAAAGTTACTTTTTCAATTTGAATACCATTTTTTATAGCAGTTTTCCACGAAATATAATCACTTAAAATCCACCTAATTTTTAGGTTATTGTTGTTGTATTGGTAGTTTGCTTCCATGCATGTTTTTTGGGCTTTAACATGCATGATTAGCGCAAAAAACACGATTAGCAATGAGATGTATTTTTTCATAACTTTAGTTTAATTGATAAAAGAAATTTTTAATAGAGCCTAAACTTCCATTTGGGCGCTGTAAAATAAACCTAAGAATATATCGGTTGGGATCAGGCACGTAGGTTCCGTCAAAATCTAATCCCATTCTTTTTGTCCAAGATGTTCTAATTATACTTTGTACACTGCTTCTTTCGCTGGCAGATAAGTTTACTTGGTTGTATAAGTTTGAACTTTGGATGGTATTGGCTAATAGTAAAATATATTGCGCACAATAACTTTGTATTTTGGGCCTGTCGGTGCTTACCCTCTGCTCGTGGTGAGCAATAAAAACTATATTGTTATTGGTTGGTTCTGGTAGTTGGTTTTTTAAACTTGTGCCATTGTTAAAGTCAACATTAGATTCAATCGCAACATATTGTTCAATATTTGGTTGTGTATAATAACTATTGGTTATTAAAAACGGTTCAGG
Organism: Bacteroidia bacterium; assembly: GCA_034676125.1. Taxonomy (GTDB): domain Bacteria; phylum Bacteroidota; class Bacteroidia; order UKL13-3; family UKL13-3; genus UBA6183. The sequence continues at coordinate 9,274 of JAUCCO010000003.1, read as the reverse complement.
ACTGGTTAGTAAACTAGAATATCTTGTTCCGTTTGCTTTTTGTTTAAGGATATTATAAACTTCATATTGCTTATCACTTTTGCTAAAGTATTGCTTTTCTCTTTCGTATAAATCTATTACTTTAATTTCGTTGTTTAATTCGTAATTGCTAAATCTTTCTTGAGAGGTAAATCGAATTTTCAATACCCTATAATCATTATCTCGGCTATTACTTGTAAGCTGTAATTGATTTATTTTGTCGTAAATGCTATTAAATTTACTTGTTTTAAAGGATAGCTCGTATAGCGTAAATTCTTCATCAGCAATGTTGTCTATCAAGTTGCCCCCATTGTAATTAAAGGTAATATTACGTTTTTGTATGGTGTAGTTATTACGAGTAATTAAATTATCTACCCTTTTACTAATGTTAGCATTTGCGTTTAATCTTTGATTTATAACATCTATTGGCAGAATTTTTTTGCGAATTATCTGTGCCTTGTAAATAGAGTTATTACTCAACATATTTTGCAAATTTAAGTTACAAATTATTTGGTTTGATAAAACAGTTAAAGGATAGTCGTTGCTGCTATTATTGGTGTAATTAATTATCCGTAAAATGTAATTAACAGCCACTTTGCCGTTATATGTTCCGCCATTAATAATATCAGGCAACACATGGCTAGCCGAGTCGTAAAAATAAATATGTCTTATATTCTGAATAAATCTCAGGCTAAAAATTTTGGGTAAACTAGTACTTGAGTTAGTCTTGTCTACTACTTTAAAATAATTTTCAAGAGGTGTTGGTATTTGCATTTCAATCATATCTTGTGTTAATTTATCAGGAAAACCTCCTGTGGTGAAGTTTATTGTTCTTACCTCTCGTACTTCTTCTCCATTATTTTTCTGGGCTACGGCCCATGTATTATTTTTCTTTTCTTCAAAATGGCTGTTAAAAGTTAATACATAATTAGTGTTTCCATTTAATGCGGTAGCATGGTTTACATCCATAACATAATATTCATCTTCTCCTTCGGCTTGTGTATTTACTTGGCTAGTAATGGCAGTAATTAAGTTTCCATTTTGAATTCTAGGATTAACTTTGGCTCTAAATGTTCTAATATAATCTACTCCGTTATTATCAGTTAATTCAATTGAAAAAGCTTGGTTTGGTTTAAAATTTAATGCAGCACTAAATGTTGCAAATGGTGAAATGTTTCTGCTGTTATTAGCCAAGTTAACAGACTCAATTATTTTTAATTCGGCCACAGGGTTTTCAACTGTTTGTGTTGGCCTACATACATCGCCTAAAGTAAATTCGTATGTAAATCTACCCTTTATAGACCCTCCAAATAACCTATATTTACCTGCCATTGCACCAGTAGCCCAAGTTGGATTTGGTAAGCCTCCAGCCATTGCTACACCAGCTTCGCCTCTAAAAATATTAAAGTTTCCTTCAGCAAACCAAACATCAATATGTATACTTAAACTTGCATAAACATAAGCATATATTTGGCCCTGTGCATACCAGTTGTTAAAGCCTAAACTACTTCTATTGGTTACTCCATCACACGAAACTGGGCCATCATATTTAATCAATGAAATATCAAATCCTAGCATTAAATCTAAATCACCTCGTAATATTAAAAAGGTTTTTGGTGGTGGATTAAAATTAAAAAATGCTCCAAATGCAAACCCTTTTCCACTCGCCACGTTTGCATCCCTAAAGTTTCCAATTTGTGTGTTTTGTAAAACGTTTTTAATTCTATCTGGTAGTTGTGGCACACCCGGAACTATTGATCCTATGCATAAATATGCATTTAATTCTGCACCTAGGTCGGGAACAGTTACACCTATTCTATTGTCAGGTGTACCCACTCTTATATGCCATTGATTTGCAGAAATAAATAAATCAATATATCCAGCTCGGTAATTATTCCCGATGCCTTGTATGCCTGTACTTTGTATGTAAGCATTAAAATTGCCACTAAGTGAATGGTTGGTCCAATCTAAATTTACATTCATATCAGCCCAAACGGGCACATCCTTGTTATCCTCTGGCATTAACCACATATTGCCTCTTAAATACAGTTCCCTTAGCGACCATGAATTGGTGTTAAACACAGCACCGATAGTTGAAAGTGATTTATATGAATCTCCTCCACCTGTGCTTTGTAACCATATTTTAGCAGAAAATCCTGTTGTATTAGCTTGTGGAATTAGTGAAACCGTAATGTTGTTTAAATTTGGCGCTAGTACCCTTCTTATATTTACATTAGTATTGTTTTCATTCAATTTCATGTTGTAATAAACACCTCCTGCAAATGCATTACATTCCATTACGCCTAATACTGGAATGGCTTCATTAAATTTGGCTCCACCATAAATTCCCCAATAATTATTTACATTTTGGTTGTTTCTAAATTGTCCAAAATATGCTTGAGCAACAATTTTAACACCAGGTTCAAAATCAGCTTCTACGCTGCCCTTTAAACCATTGCCATAGGTTGGATTGTTTTTATAAAAGTATATTTTACCCAATACATCAACCACACTAATTTTTCCTGATATATTTAATGAATCGAAAGACGAGCCAACAAACGAAAATTTAATATTGTTATTTGTTATTTCGGTTTTAGCTTTTAATGCCAAATTACCTGTTACGCTAAATGCATCGGCTTGTGAACCTAACGATAAACCATAAACTATATTTATACCAAAGTTACGGTTTTGTGGTAAGCTAAATTCCTCAATTGCACTAATGTTTATGGGGTAACCTCCAATAGTTTTTTGCGGACTAGCAAACGAATAAGTGCCTCCTGTAAAGAATTTGTGGTTAGGGTCTGATGAATAATGAAACTTCATTCCTTGTACAGTTAATTGTGGTAAATCTATTTGGCCAATATTATCTAAATCGGCTGCAATAGATAAACTTCCATTAAGCAATAGCAACATGCTATAATCATCGTTTGTTACATCAAAAGTAAAACTACTGGTGCGCGCTACATTAAAATTTGCCTTCAGAAACTTTAAGGGCAATACCTCGTTCATCATTACTCTTCCATGCACTGATGCTTCGCCTGTGCTATCTGGCACATCCACATCCATTGTGTAATTTAGCCTAAGTGTTTCGTCAAATCCGGGATCTAATAGTCCAGTTAAGTGATAATTTAAAAAATTATCTTGAACGATATTTATATCTAAACTATCAACTGATAATTTTACTGAATTTAAAAAAGTACTTTCAGCAATTGCATTTGTAATAGCTACTCTGCCTGTAAATTCTCCATCATAAAAGAAGTTTGTTGCCTGAATATTTTTACCAGGAAATAGTTTAAGCGTGATGTTTAATGTAGGGAAAAACAATCCATTCCATTGGTTAGTAATTGCACCATTATATTGTGCTGGTGCAATTAAATTGGGGGGATTTGTAGTTCCACTTCTATCAATGTAAATTTCTGGCGAGTTCACTTCAATTTGTTTTCCTGTTATGCCAAATTGATAAGGCTCGTTAATTGCAATTCTATACATTATATCATTAAATGAAATAATATTAGTAGCATAATATCCTATAACTTTATAGGTTGGATTACTCGAATTTGTTGGTTTAATAATGTTTCTCGAAAACTTAATATTACCTTCAATATGTGCATGTTTAAATCCGCTACAATCCCATACAGCACGTGTGTTTGCGCTGTCGTTTTTAAAACCTTCTACTAGTATTTCCGAATCAAAAAAGTTAAAACTAACATCATTTAGCAAGTTCATTTCTACACTTTCTTTTGCCCATCCATTAGCTTTTAAACAAAGTGCTGAACCCATAAATGTATATTGTTTGTTTTCTTTTACTCCTTGCATATTTAAGGCGCAATTCATTTTGGCCGATGTTGGTGTAAAGGAAATACCTAGCACTGTAAAATTGTACTCGAACGCATGTTTTAAAATGGGTATAATAAATGGCGTATTTACTCCATTTTGGTTGTTGGCATTGTTTGATGAAAGTGCTATTTGAGCAGTATGACAAATTTGGCTTATTGTATTTGTATTAGCGGTTTGCGGGCTTGATACATTAGTTATAGCATTCCAAATATTATTGGTATTGTTGTTTATTGTTGTTGCACTACCAGCATAAATTTGATTTAAACTATTGTATTGAATATTGGTAAATGCAACTTTAATTGGATAAAAACTTGCTCCATTATTACCGTTAGGAAATGGATTAATGAGTATAATCCCTTCACCAGAAAATTGACTGTTGGCTGATGCACTAATACTACTTACCACCATGTTAAATTCGCCAAATTTTAAACTAGCTCCCACAGCTAAATTTGATTGTGCTATTCTTTGGTTTTGAGCTACTGCTTGACCTTCACATGTACTTGCAGCGCATGGTGAATTGTTGTCGTTATTGTATCTTCCAATGTTTATTTTGTTTGCCGCACTTATTCTGTAGGCGCTAAAATCATGTAAAGAAGTATCTGGATTGTTTAAGTATTTTACTCGCCAATAATAAATACCACTAGTTAAATTTGGCACATTAATTTGAAAGGTTTTAAAGACCGAATCGTATACCGAACCAATTTGGGTTACATCTGTTTCAAAGTTTAACCGAACTATTCTATTGGCTATAATGGTACTGAAATTTACATTGTTAGCAATTTCAAGAACTAAAGTTTCATTTACTTTTACTAAGTTCTCAAAATCGTATATAGCCTTTATTGGCCTTAAGTTATTTAACTCTTGGTTGGTAAATGGATTACTACAATTATCGCAGGTTTTAAACCTAAAACTAACGTTTCCTTCATCTAAAACTGCATTGTTTTCGGGGCTTATTAATTGTGGAGTTGGCATTCCATAAGTATAGTTTGATGTACTAATAATGGTTTGTTTTATTGGGTTATTATTTATTTCGTATTCGCTATTTACTTGCAAGTCGTATTGCACACCTCTTACTTGTGCAAGTTGGTTGCCAAATGAAATAGTTGTTGGTAAAATGCATTTTTGTAAATCGCTATTACTAACATTTATGCCATTGTTTTTACTGCGCGCATAAGCTGTAAATGAAGGGCTAAAAGTATAGTTTTTTATAATATTGTTTATTGATATGCCATTACGCAATTGACTTATGGTATTGTTAAGCGATATTAAATTTACATCTACAGGTGTGGTTTTTAAAATTATTGGGGGAGATATGAATGGTATTGTATCTCCTTCAATTGGAAATAATACTTGGCTCGAAAAATTTGCATTACTATAATTCGCTTCATCGCCATATGTAAACCAACATACTTGGCTATAACCATTGTTTCTAAATGAAGTAAGGCTATCTGGGTCTAAGGCTTTTACCCTAAACGCGTATTTAGCCCCAAGTTTTAGTTGTTGTTGAATAGTAGAAATCATAAACAAGTTTGATGTAACTGTTTCATCAATAAATAAAGGCGCTCCATAACTAAATATGGCATCATTTACTTCTCTATTAGCTGGGTAAACTTCCACTACTTCTACCTTGTATTGAATAAATTTTGATACACCAGCAGGTGGCAACCAAATAAGGTTAACCAACTGTGGTGTACGTGGGGTTAGTTTGTTTCCGCAATCACCATTTCCAACAGATACAATTTGTGGTGGGTCAAGCAATACCAAGTTTAAATTATAAGCACAGCCACTCGGATATCCACTGGATAACGGAGCTGTTTTTCCTGGCGTGTTATAGTCAAATGCCTCAATACAAAATGAGTAATTACCTTCTGGTACTTTTCGCGTTCTTATTACTTGTGCGGGGTCTATACCAGAGTAAATGAGGTCAGATTCTATTGCATAATCAGTAAACTCATTAAGCCCAACCATAACACTTTCTAAAGCTCCAAGTTTAAAAACCCTTCTAGGAACATAGTCTTCTTTTGTTACTAACTTTACGCCATTATCTCCAGTAATGGTTAAATGAAACTTTAAGCTATAATCCTTATTTGATGTATTGGTTATTGAAACCATTACTTTATTAGGGTTGTTTAAAATTTGCACAATATCATTACTAACAGGTGGAACTATTGTAACTGCAATGTTTATTGGTTGTGCATTGCTTTTTAGCATTAAACTCATTATCAAAATGAATAAAATGATTGGTTTAAAATGTGTAGCCATATTGAATTCTTAATCTGTTTTCGTTATAAGTTCTGTAAGTTTTTATCGAGCTAGAGTTTTCAGTATATGTGTATCCAACCGTAAATGTGTTTCGTTTTTTAAGGTTGTACCTTACATCTGCTGCTAGGGTACTAACCGAACCATCTTTACTGGTATTTAATGTACGTTTTTGGTAATTGTAATTAACAATAAGGTTTAGCGATTTTTTAAATAAAGCCTTACGTAAACTGGTGTTTACGCCTGGTATTGTTATATAAGTATTATAAGTATTTAATAAGGTTTGAGAAATTCCTAAACCAATATTTAACTGAATTTTATTAATGCCCAAATTGTAATTAATAGAACCAAACTTTACATCGCTTTGTGTAAATTTTCTGGTAAACTCATTACGGTCGTTTGTTGTTGTAATTAAAGTATTGATACTAATTAAGTGGTTAAGCTTAGTTTTAATTATGCTATAATTTATACCTGCGCTTACGTTTTCATTTATTAAGCTTAAATAAATCGAATCATTTACCTGAGAAGTACCTGCTTGGGTTGAGGTGCCAAAATTGGCATAGTTTAAATTTATGTTTAACCTACTGGTAGGTATTATGGCCATATTTATCGAGCCAATGGTCCGCTCGGAGGTCGTTATTTTTGTGTTGTCTAAATTGTTGTATTGCAAGCCCGCACTTGCATTTAAAATCAGCTTTTGTTTAAATAAACTTATGGTGGATGAAGTTAAATATTGTTTCAAATCATCTTGTATATAATTAGCGCCATGCGACATATATCCTGGCTCAACATACCTATACGTAAATTTTAAGGATGCTTTTTTTCCTTTAATTTGAATAAAAGAATTTCCTGCAAATTTTACATTGGTGCTTGCATTTAATACTATCCAATCATTTATAAAACTTAGTTGTTCAAATCCACTAAAACTATCTAAGCTTATGGTATCTAAAAAAGTATTTGCAGTTAAAGCAGAAGCTGCTAAGTTAGTACCCAATGATACCGTTTTAAAAAAAGTTAATTCGGTGTTTAATCCTAATACAATGTTGTCTTCAGGCTTAATTTTAAACGTTTCAATGTCGTTAGATTTAACCTCATCTTTCGATTTCAAGAATATGAAATCTAAAAAAGAACTATTGTTACCATATCCTAATTTGCCACCGTATGCCCATCTTTCGTAACTAGGTAAAATAGCAAATGGCATTAGCGAATCATTATCAACCCTGCGCCTTAGCCTGCCATAAAAGCTGCCAAACCTTAATTTACCTGGTGTAAGTTCAACTGCTCCTCCTAAAAAAGTTGCTCCGCCAAGTGTAAATTCAGAGAACAATAAATTTCGGTAACCTGCGTGTACTTTTATCCATTTATAAAATGGACTAACACCTACTTGATTAAAAGGTTGGGAGAAGCTTCTGTCTTGATCGCTAATTATAGCTGTAAATGGAAAATTTATACCCGCTAAATATACATTTGGTGAGCCTACAACATACCAACCAAACGGGTTGCTTCTGTTATCAATACCATTAGCTTGGTAGCGCCAATACCCAATATTAAACGACCCATTTAATTTAAATATGTTTTTTTTATTGATATTACCCAAGTCTTGCGCGCAAGTATAACTGCTTAATAAGCTCACACAAATCAATAGTATGGATATTTTAAAATACATGGTACGCATTCGGTAGTTCGAATTAAATGCATACCATTGGCCTAATAATTTTTTAGTGTTGAGTAATGGGGTTTTATAAGGTAAGTGGTAACTATATTGGGGTGAATGAATATAGTTAAATGGTGTTAATTTTTGATAGTAATATAGGCTTGTAGCTTCTACTAACAGGAATAGTTTGTTCGTTAATAATTACTCCGTTTTCAATAATTTTTGCTAGTTTTTTTAGCGAAACAATATAAGATCGGTGAACCCTAATGAATATAGAGGAAGGTAGTTTTGTTTCAATTTCTGATATATAATAGCTTGCAACGTAAGTTTTATTTTCTGTTACTATTTTAACATAGTTATCCATGGCCTCAATCCATAATATTTCATCAAAAAATACTTTGTGTAAATCGGTATTGTGTTTAATAAATATGTATTGGTTTTGGTTCATCAATTCACCTAAAGCACCATCAAAGTTTTGTTTTGTTTTGTTTTGCTTAAATTGATATAGTTTATAACTCTTGTTTTCAGAAGTTTCACTAATTTCGTACATTTCAAACTGGGTTTTAATAATATCCTTATTTCTTAATATTAATTCACCAGTTAAAGTGTTTGCATGTGCATTAAACACACCTTTTAGTAACGATTTTTTTAAGTCGTCTACCAAGTATCCCGTAAGTTTTTGAAACGATTTGTTTAATGCAACCACTTCATCTTTTGGGTTGATAATGATTGCAGCTTCATCCATTTTATCTAATAAATTTAGCACTGTTTCAAAATCAATATCATTGTTGTTGTTCCATTTTTCAATGGCAATCGCAACTACATTTCTTAAATCCTCATGCTGAAATGGCTTATTAATATACCCATAAGGGCTGCTGCTTAATGCTTCGTTAAATGTTTTGTTATCATTAAAGGCTGTTAAAAATATATAAGGTATATTGTGGTTTAATCTAATATAATTGGCAATTTCAATCCCCGATTTCGAATTGTTTAAGTTAATATCTAATATTACTAAGTTGGGTTTTTCTGATTTTACTTTTTGTATTGCACTTGAGTAATCGCTGCATATTCCGCATACTTCATAACCAAGTTGTTTTAAGTTTAACTCTATATCTAAAGCAATTATGGCCTCGTCTTCTACTATTAATATTTTTGATTGCATTATAGTTTAATAGTTAAAAATTATCGTATAAGTACATCCTCCAAAAGTATTCTCAACATTTATTTCACCTTTTAATTGGTTTTGTACTATGTTTTTTATTATCAATAATCCCATCGTATTTGGATTTTTAAATTTTTGTAAGTTATACCCACCAGAGTTATCAGCATATGTAATTTGTAAGCTATTTAACCCCGTTTTTTTTAATTGTATATTCACATTTATACTTGTGCCGCTAACTATGTTATGCTTACATGAGTTTGTTATCAATTCGTTAATTAACATGCCTATATGTACAAAAATATCAGCATCAATGTTTGTGTCTTCTCCATGATAGGTAATGCTTA
>JAUCCO010000002.1:0-87089 GCA_034676125.1 Bacteroidia bacterium | reverse complement strand
AAAATCCATCAACAAAATACCAAACCATTTGCGACACCAATTTACTACCACAATGTTTTAAGTCGTTAAATGCATTTAAATCATAAAAACCAATACTTGTTAAATCATTTCCCATGCCAGCATATCGTGCTATTTGGCAAGCTTCTTCGCCATAAAGTCCATTCGGATTCATGTCTACACTTGCCGAAATATCAGCAGCTTTAATACTATTTAAACTAAACACAACCATATCTGCATTACGTGCCAATGGTTCGGTTTCTTGCATTTTTGCGCGCACTTGGCCAAGCCTTAACACATCAAAATTCATTTTATCAAACGCATCTAAACTCTCTTGCTCAACATAATAAGCTTGGTTGCAAATGTGGGTAATGTTAAATAAAAAGTTGGGTTGATGGGTAATAAATTTGTACAAATAATTAGAATATAGTGGGTCTGTTTCGTGCTGTTTTAAATCTATTTTAGCATCTACAGCCAGTACATTTAAATTTTGATTGAGGCCTTGGTAAGCAGTAAATTGTGCATAAGCTAAATCGCTTGTTCCACCTAAAATAATGGTAACAATTTTTAGTTGATGCAATTCTTTTAAACACTCGTTTAATGCAAACATGGTATCGTTTACGTTACTACCAGGTTCTATATTACCTAAATCGACAATTTTAATATTGTATTTGGGTTGAAGCAGTTTGTACAATTGTTTCCTAACCTCATCTGGAGTAGTGCTAATCCCTGCGTGTTCGGGTTTTAGTCGTTCTTCTTTTACACCAATAATGGCCAATTGCACACCATCCAAATTAGGAAATTGATTGGTATGAATATCTATTACATTAACCAAACTTTTGGGCGTAGTTTCGTTAATACTATCAAATACCGATTGCGGTATAGGGCTTAAAAAATCGCTTAAATGCATGTTGTATGTTTAATGCCGCAAAATACCTTATTTTCGCCCGCAGTTAATAAACATTTCCACACTTTGATAGCAGTTAGCGGAGCAACAGGATTTTTAGGCGCACATGTGGTGTGTAGGCTACTACAAAAGGGCTTACAGGTTAAAGCATTAAAACGTACGGACAGTAATATGGCCGAGTTTGAATACATATACAGCCTACAATTTGATGATAATATCGCAAAACAAAACCTAATTTGGGTTGATGCCGATGTATTAGACGTAACAGCTTTAGAAAAAGCTTTGACAGGCGTTGATGAAGTTTATCATTGTGCAGCAATGGTATCTTTTAGTCAAAAAGATAAAGACCAAATGATGCAGGTAAATGTGCAAGGCACTGCAAACATGGTTAATATTAGCCTGATTGTGGGTGTTAAGAAATTTGCACACATTAGCTCGATTGCTGCACTTGGGCGAGAAAAAAGTGGTGCGCAAGTAAGCGAAAAAACAAAATGGACCAACTCGAAACTAAACAGCAACTATGCCATTAGTAAATACAAAGCCGAGATGGAAGTTTGGCGCGCATCAGAAGAAGGTTTAAATGTGGTAATTGTAAATCCTGGAGTAATATTAGGTAGCGGTAATTGGCAAAAAGGTTCGTGTGCATTATTTAGCATGGTACTTAAAGGCATGCCGTTTTATACGCATGGTATTAATGGTTATGTTGATGTGCTTGATGTGGCCGATGCAGCTATAAAATTAATGGATAATAATATATTTGCCCAGCGATTTATTTTGGTGAGCAATAATGTAGATATGAAACACTTTTTAAACCTTGCATCAACACAACTAAACAAAAAGAAACCAACCATAAAAGTTAACAAATTTTTGGCCGAATGTGCTTGGATTGGTGCTGCAATTGTATCATTATTTACAGGCAAAAAACCTCATTTAACTAAAGAAACTTCGCGTGCATCATTAAAGAAATATTTTTACAACAACCAAAAAATAAAAGATACCATTGGGTTTGAGTTTATTCCTATAGAAACTACGATAACACAAGCCTGCAACAACTTATTAAAACAACAAAACACAATATGAAATTTTTAATTACCACCGCAATTGCGGCCACATTAACTTTAACTGCATGTAACACCAACAATGCTCCTGCTGGCAATGCTTCGTTAGAAAAACTTCAAAAATTATACAAAACCAGTTACGATTTAAAGGATATTCCAACGGCAATTACTGCAGCGCAATTAATATTAGCAGAAGATAGCACAAACAGTTTGCGCGATTCGTTGCCAAGTATGTACTTAGCTATTCAAAATATTGAAGCTTGTTATACAACTACCGAAGCCGCTTTAAAACGTCATCCAGAAGATGAAGAATATGCAAAATACAAAATGCTTTGTTTAGAGCAATTAGGTAAAGCTGATGAATTATTTGCATTGGCAAAAAGCCTGTATGCTAAAACTGGCAAGGCAGAATACATGTACAAAATTACATCAGTACAATTAGTTACTGGCGAGTTTGATGCTGCCACAAAAAGCATTAACGAAATGATGGAAAAATATAAAAACACAACAGATAGCGTTGATATTTTTATTGACCAAGGACAAAGCCAACGTGTGCCAATTGTAGCTGCTTGCTGGAATATGAAAGGTTACTTATACATACAAACCCAAAAATACCAAAAAGCTGGCGAGGCATACCAAAAAGCAATTCAAATTTTCCCTGATTTTGTAATGGCACGTAGAAACTTACAACAGTTAATTCAAGGTGCTCAACAACAACAACAGCGTTAATTCAATTTAAAATATAACCATACCTATACAGCAGTAAATTGTTGTATAGGTATTTTTTTGCCTTACCGTTTTAACATAATTTATTGCAATAATGCAGCCTTTCGCACAATTTTTTGAAACCAATTTACAACAAGCTAAAACCTTATCAACTGCTATACAAAAACAAATAAACTGGCTAACGGTATCACGTTTGGCTGTTTTTATTTTGATGTTGTTTTTAGCCTATTATGCATTAAGCAACATATTGTTGTGGTGGGCGGTTATTGTTGTTTTAATTGTTTTTTTAGGGTTGATGAAGTTACATACCAAAGCTAATAAAAAACTAAATTACCACAAAACCATTCAACAAATTTGCGAGCAAGAAACCCAAGCTTTTTTTAGCCCATTTAATGGTGTCGAATATTCAAGTGCTGAACATCCATTTGCACAAGATTTAGATGTGCTTGGAGAAGGTTCTATGTATCATAAAATAAACCGCACTACAAACTTTTTAAGTCAAAATAAATTGGCCCAAATGTTATTAAAACCTGCTGTAACAAACCAACAAGTTTTACAACAACAACAAGCCATAAAAGAATTAAGTACCAACCCTGAATTTTTACTACAATACCGCACATACAGTACTTTAGCTACACACACTCAAGAACAAATTTTAGCTTATGATGCCTGGATAAAACAACCCACAAGAGTAATAAATAAAGGCTATAAAATTTGGTTAATATGGTTGGTAATTGCGGCAAGTATTGGTGGCATTTTTGCAGCAGCAACTTTTGGTTATTGGGGATTACTTATTCTGGCTGTTTTAAGCAATTGGCTTTGGGTGGGTTCGTTATTAAAATACAGTAACAAAACACAAACCATTGGTGGCAAACAACGCAGTCAGTTTGATCAGTTTGTTAAAATTAACGACTTAATTAGCACACAAAATTTTACTGCACAAAACTTACAACAATTGCAACAAAATTATGTGCAATCTACCATTGCCATTAATGCTTTAACCAAGTTACTAAATACTTTCGACCAGCGCTTAAATACCATGCTTGGCCCAATTTTAAACAGTTTGTTTGTGTTTGATGTGTATTGTTTGTGGCACATAGAAAAATGGAAAAAACAACATGGCCTACAACTACAAAATTGGATGCAAGTAAATGCACAATTTGAAGCATTTGTTAGTTTAGCTACTTATGCATACAAACACCCAAAATATGTTTATCCTGTTTTATCAAGCCAACCTTTAACTTTTAAAGCCACACAATTGGCCCATCCATTAATTGATGATGAAAAAAATGTATCGAACAGTTTTGAGTTTAATGCACAACAAAAAGTATTTATTATAACGGGTTCAAACATGTCGGGTAAAAGCACCTTTTTGCGTACTGTTGGTGTATCCATTTTAAATGGAATGATTGGCTTGCCAGTAAATGCAAACAGCATGGATTTTAGTGTAATTAAATTACTTAGCTCAATGCGCATTGTTGATTCATTACAAAGTGATACGTCTTATTTTTATGCCGAGCTAAAGCGTTTAAAAACCATTATGGATGAAGTAGACCAAAACGACTTACCAGCATTACTTTTTATTGATGAAATGTTGCGAGGCACAAACTCAAAAGAAAAACTAGAAGGCTCTATTGCCATTATTAATAAATTGGTAACCAAACCTTGTGTTTCATTTATTGCTACCCACGATTTAGCTTTAGGAAAACTGGCCGAAGAATTTCCAAACCAAGTAAATAACTTCTCGTTTGAAAGTACCATCATTAATAACAACTTAGTGTTTGATTACAAAATAAAAACAGGTGTTGCACAAAGTACCAATGCTACTTTTTTATTAAAAAAGATGGAGATAATTTAACCATTAACCCTCTTGAAGTTATCAGAATTACCTATTCATCTTTAAGATCTTCTTAATTTTAATTATTTTTTAACTACGTTGTAAGTGCCAATTTTGCTGTAAATAATGCAGAAATAAAAGGGTAAACTGTTGGCAATATATTGGGTCATTGTTTTTTTTAATTAAGAATCTATATCTTACCAAATCATTTAAATTATTAATAACATGGAACAACCTTACAAATCCCACAAACAATTAAATTTTAAGCAATTAGGACTGCTTGTTTTTACATTGCTTTTTTGGCTAAGCCCAACAAAAGCGCAAATCACCCTAACCTCCTCAACTGGCTCGTCCACAAGTGCCAATTACACAACGCTAAAAGCAGCAATTGATAACATTAACAACGGTACACATACTGGAGTTATTAGTTTAAAAGTGTATGCTAACACAACAGAAGCTGCTGCCATTAATATATTAGAAAGTGGTAACATAGCAGGTGCATCATACACTTCAATTATGATAAACCCAGCTGACACGGCCACGGCAATTAAGGTAATAAATGCAACTTTTACGGCAAACACATTATTAACTTTAAATGGTGCAGATAATGTTACCATTGATGGCAGACCACTATCAATGGGAACCTCAAATTTGCTTTCATTTAACCAAACTGCAAATGTTGCTGCATCTCATAATATAGTTTTTACAAATGGAGCATCTAATAACACCATTCGTTATTCAACTATTTTTAACGGTGCAATAGGAGCGGTACTTAGCCATCCTATTAAATTTTTAACTGGCTTAAATGCAAATAATGTTATTGAAAATTCCGTAATAAACGGAGGCAACTTTGGTATTGAAGTAGCTGGAACCAACGGTGCCGCAAATGGTTTAATAACTATTGCAAAAACCTTATTAATCAACCAAAAATCTGCGGCTATTAAATTAACTAGTGGTGTTGGAAATATGGTAATCGACTCAAACGATTGTACGCATAGTATTGCTACAACAACAGGAGGATACCAATTTTTAAACATAACTGTATTTGAACCAACTGCAACAGTAACAGTAACCAAAAACAGGGTATATAATATAAACACCTCAGCTGCAAATATTCTACAAGGTATTATATTTTCGCCAGCAACTACATGCGGTACATTAAATGTTACTAATAATAGTTTATCATTAGGATCTTCTACTTTTCCCAATACTTTAAGTCAAGCTATTCGTGGCTTTTTCTTTGCAGGTGCTGGACAAACGACTGTGGTTTTAGAACACAATACAATTCGTATTGGAGGAAATCATGTTACCGCTAATGGCCAACCAACTAGTATAGGAATATACAAGGCTAATTCAAATGTATCAACCACATTCACTAGCCGTAATAACATATCAATAAACACACGTACTGGATCTGCAAACCAACATGTTGCTGCATTTTATAACACACCTGTCACTGGTACTAATGTAATTGATTATAATACTTACTATGGTGGACCAAATTTTTTAACTGCCTGGATTGGTACTTTTCATGGTACAATTGGTACATACAAAACTGCTGCTGCACCTAATGAGCAAAATTCATCATTTGGGTTAATAGATTTTAACAACACGGTAGAGCCAAGTGTAAATTTAAATGGCCCAAATACATCGGGTGGAAAATTAGCTGGTACAAATGTAAATGTACCTACTGATTATTATGGTAATTTAAGAAACGCTAGCCGCCCATACCGTGGTGCATACGAAGCCATGAATCCAGTTGATACTTTTGATTTGCAAACGGTAATTTTATATACCTATGGCAAAATTCCAATTGGTACAACAGATACGGTAAGGGTATTGGTTCGTAATCTAGGTGCATCACCCGTAGTTAATGAACCTATTCATTTAAACAGTTCGTTAAGTGGTTATTTAGGTTCAGTTAATGTGTCGCTACCACTTGGTGGCGAGCAAATAGTTAGCATGATTCCTTACACTCCTTATACATTGGGTTACGATACTTTAATTGCATATCCCAATGCCGATCAAAAACCCATTAACGATACTTCGCTTTGGGTTAGAGAAAACACATTAAATGCTTTAAGTTACAGCAGGCCATTTTTACCACAATTAGGTAATGTTGGAACAAACCCTGAAGGCGAAATAGTAGCTAAATTTTATACTCCTTATGCAAACTTTGTAAACCAAGTAAATGTAAATTTTACCAATGCATTCTTTAATGGTCCGTTTCCATTTCAAGTAGTAATTTACGAAGATTCTGGTGCTAACCTTGGTCCAAAGATGAACCCATTATGGGAATCGGCAGTGCAAAATACCGTTAATGGTGTATTCAATTTATCAATACCATCCATAACAGTTAATGGCTCGTTTTATATTGGTGTTCGTCAAACTTCTGCTAACAATATTGGCTTTGCATATCAAAACGAAAACCCTATCAGAAATCAAACATTTTACTTCCGTCAGGGTACAGGTTATATTACTACAGCATGGAATGATTTTGCAGTAAATCCAGCAAATCAGTTTAGGTTTATGATTGAGCCACGATTGGCCATTAATGATGATTTAGGAGTAACTGGATTATATGAACCAGCAAGTGGTTGTGTAAACACAGGTACACAAGCTGTAACATTTGAAGTAGAAAATTTAGGCTTATTATACCAAAGCTTTTATTCAGATACGTTAACTGTTTATGGTAAAGTTATCAAACCATCGGGTAATACTATACCATTTGGACCAATCTATGTTATCAATAATTCATTAGCACCTGCAAGCAAATTAAACGTTACCGTATTTCCTGCATTTAATTTCGACTCGGTAGGTACATACACATTTACCGCGTGGAGTAAATTTGGTGTTGATGCAAATGCCATAAATGATACTTTGCCTCCAATGACCAGGATAGTTTCGGCAGCACTAACTGCACCTGTTGTACAAAACTTTAATGCGGCAACTTTCCCTACTACATTTACCACCAATAGGTTTACTATTAGCACCAATAATGGTACAAATAACAGTAACTCAATACGTGTTTTAATTGATAACAGTAGTCCATTTGCAGCCAATGCATTTGTACAAACACCTCGTATAAGTGGTATTACAGCCAATAGCGTTTTAAAATTTGATTACCGTATACTAAACAACCTTGGCGGAACTGCAGCAACATTAATTAACACAGATAGCATTAAAATAATGGTATCAACAGATTGTGGTAATACATTTAATCAAGTTGATTTTATAAATGGCGTTAACCATGTTTCATCTGCAAATTACAATGCTTATTCGTTTCCACTTGGTTCATTTGTTGGTAATGATGTAATTGTTAAAATTGATTACGAGTGGTTTGGTACTACAAATGAAGTAGTTGTTGACATGGACAATATTCGTATTGTTGATGGACAAAATGATGCAGGTGTAATTGCTGTTTCAGCTCCTTGTCGCTCTATTATATTAGGAAGTGCTGCTTTTAATCCTTCCGTTACTATTAAAAACTTTGGCACAAGTGCTCAAAACAATGTACCAGTGGTTATGGCAATTGCAGGGCCAGCTAGTTATAATGGAACTGCAACTGTTTCTTTTTTAGGAATTAACAACAGTGATATTGCAACATTTACAAGCACATTTAACCCAACAGTAGCTGGTGTTTATACTTTAAAAGTATGGACCGCTTTAACAAGTGATGGCGACCCATCAAATGACACTTTAGTATATACATTTAATGTTACTAATATTAACCTTGGAAATGCTTCAGTAAATGCCATTCAGTTTAATAACAATACTTCATTAAAAGTAAAAAACACACCAAGTTTTAATTCAACAACTGGTTTAACAATCGAAGCTTGGGTTAATAGAAATACAAGTGCTGCTTACCGTACAATTATTTCAAAAGATTCATCAATTGGAAATATACAGTACAGTATGGCTATTAATGATTTTCATTATTTAGATTTCTTCATTAAAACAACAAGTGGTTTACATCAGTTTACTTCTACATCTATTGTTCCTGCTGGAATAAACCATGTTGCTGCAACATTTAATGGCACTAACTTCTATCTATATATTAATGGTGCTGTTGTGTTTGATACTACGTTAACAGCATCAACCATCGATACATTTAATTATGATATTACGGTTGGTAATAGTGGTATAGGCAATTCTGCATTTTTAAGTTTAATTGATGAGTTAAAAATTTGGAATACTGCTAGAACTGCTAGTGAGATTCGTGCAAATATGCATACACGTTTGGCTAATTCATCAAGTGCTAATTTAATGGCTTACTACCGTTTTGATGAAGGCACCGGATTTACCTTTACTACTGATGCTTCTGGCAATTGTAACACTGCTGTATTTAGTAACACTGCCCCAGCTTGGTCTGCCATTCAATATCCATTAGGCACACCAATTGTAGGTACCGAAGGCATATTTTATGATGGTACACATCCATTAGGTACAACCAGCTTAAGTATGGTATACTCTGGCATGTTCTCTGGTATTGATACCGTATATGCCCATAAATTTACAGGTGCTCAAATTGGTACTAGTCCAATAACAAACCCAGGTGGCGCAACAACAGTGCATCCTGCTTATTGGATGTTATACCGTTATGGTAATGGCACAAGTACATCAACCAATTTAGAGTTTAGCTTTGCAAATGGTAATTTAAACTCAGGTGTTAGCGCTTCCGATTTAAAATTATTTAACCGCGGAATAACTGAGACTACTGGC
Source organism: Bacteroidia bacterium (assembly GCA_034676125.1). GTDB lineage: Bacteria > Bacteroidota > Bacteroidia > UKL13-3 > UKL13-3 > UBA6183. The sequence goes on along the minus strand of JAUCCO010000002.1, from coordinate 77,842 downwards.
TGGACTGCCGCAAACACAACTGCAGCAAGTGCTGTATTTAGTACACAAACAGTGGTTTTTGCGCAAACACAAACTATTTACAACAAACAAATTATGGTTGGGGCAAATAACAACCCGCTACCCGTTACCATGTTGTACATAAATGCTAAAGCTAATAATTTAGATGCTATAGTACGTTGGGCAACAGGCACAGAAATTAATTGTAGAGGTTTTGCTTTAGAACGCTCAGTTGATGGAAAAACTTTTGAAGAAATTAACTTTATAAAAGGTGCTGGCAATAGCAGAACAACTCAACAATACAGCTATAAAGATGCAGACATTTTTACTGCAACTAAAACTGCTTACTACAGGTTAAAGCAAGTTGATTTTGATGGTTCGTATACTTATAGCGAAGTTGTAACAGCTAAGCAAGAAGGTGTGCAAGCTGAACAAATTTCAATTTATCCTAACCCGGTAATGGATAAATTAACTATTGAAATTGAAACATTAAAAGGTGGTGGTGCTGATGTAATTATTACTGATATTACAGGTAAAACAATTAGCATATTAGCTATAAATGTAAGCAAAGGATTTAATAAATATGAACTAAACAACACAACCGATTTAACCAATGGTGTATACATGATAACCATTGTACAAAACGGACAAAAAGTGTACAATAGTAAATTTGTTAAGGCAAACTAATTATTACTTTTAAACTTATAAAAAAGGCGAACCAAAATTTTGGTTCGCCCTTTTTGTTCTTTAGTTTTATCACTTAATTTTTACTCATTCAAAAAACTAGTTACTGCTAATTGATAACTTTTTAAACCAAATCCGCTAATACTTCCTTTACAATATTTGCCTAATAGCGAAACATGTCTATACTCCTCTCTAGCAAAAATATTACTAATATGAACTTCAATTACTGGTGTTGTAATAGCAGCTATAGCATCGGCAATAGCCACAGAAGTATGTGTGTAACCACCAGCATTAATAATAATTCCATCATAACTAAATCCTACTTCGTGTAGTTTGTTAATCAACTCCCCTTCTACATTACTTTGGTAATAACTCAATTTAACTTGCGGGTTACTTTCAACCAATTGGTTAAAAAAAACTTCAAAACTAAGGTTGCCATATACTTCGGGCTCACGTTTGCCAAGTAAGTTTAAATTAGGTCCGTTAATAATAATGATATTCATAAACACAAACATACTTCATTTTTACATCAACCAATAGTGTATAAAAATATAAAACCAACATGTGCATTAAGGATAAATAACCATAACCATTGTTAAATTACCTTTTAACTTTGATGAAGTAAAAATGGTTAACTGGAGCTCGTATATCAAAGGATTTAAGGCTTACCTTAAATTAGAAAAATCGTTATCAAAAAATAGCATCGAAGCTTATGAACGCGATTTAGTAAAACTTACCCAGTTTTTAGATGCGCATAATTTAAACCTTCAGCCCACCGAAATTAAACTAGTTACCTTACGCGAATTTTTACGTTGGGTTACCGAATTGGGCATGAGTACCACTAGCCAAGCACGAATTTTAAGTGGAATAAAAGCATTTTATAAGTACTTGTTGATGGAGGATATTATAGTAAAAAACCCAGCAGAGTTACTTGAATCACCTAAAATAAAACGCAAATTACCCGAAGTATTGGCTGTACATGAAATTGATATGTTGGTTGCCGAAATTGACCACAGCAAACCAGAAGGAATGCGTAATAAAGCCATTATCGAAACCATGTTTAGTTGCGGATTAAGGGTGAGCGAATTGGTAAATTTAAAATTTGCTGACATCTCTTACCCTGACGAATTTATTAGGGTTTTAGGTAAAGGAAATAAAGAAAGATTAGTGCCCATTGGAAGTGTTGCATTAAAAGCAATTGCACTATACAAAGAAACAGTTCGCTCGCACATTACACCCATAACCGGACATACAGATACTGTATTTTTAAATGCTCGTGGTAAAGGATTAAGCCGCGTGATGATATTTTATATTATTAAAGATTTGGCATTAAAAGCTGGCATTAAAAAAAGCATATCACCTCATACCATGCGCCATTCGTTTGCTACTTGTTTGGTTGAAGCAGGTGCCGATTTACGTGCAGTACAACAAATGCTTGGCCACGAAAGCATAACCACAACAGAGATTTATACCCACATTGATAGGGCATATTTGCACGATGTAATCACACAATTTCATCCCAGAAGTTAAGTTGATTTAACATCATAAAATACAAACATATTATTTTGTTAATATCCATAACTTAACTTGATACTACTAAGTTATTTGGCTACTACCAACTGCACAATAATTTTATAGATGATTTAAGTTATGCTTAAACTTATAAATCAATGCCAAAAATTGCTAAATTCGCCTACTTATAATTAAAAATTAATACACATGAAATACGTAGCTTTAAATGATTTGCACGTTTCGTTAGGCGCAAAAATGATTGAGTTTGCAGGTTATAACATGCCTGTTTTATACAACAATTTAATTGAAGAACACAAGGCAGTGCGCAACAGCATTGGGGTGTTTGATGTTAGCCACATGGGCGAGTTTTTATTAAAGGGCGAAAAAGCTTTAGACCTTATTCAGCTTGTTACCAGCAATGATGCCTCAGTGCTAACCGATGGTAAAATACAATACAGTTGCTTACCAAATGATAAAGGTGGTATAGTTGATGATTTACTGGTTTACCGTATTTCTGCAACCGAATACTATTTAGTTGTTAATGCCTCAAACATCGAAAAAGATTGGAATTGGATTAGCAAACACAACACGTTTGGTGTAGAAATGACTAACCAAAGTGAAGGTACAAGTTTACTTGCCGTGCAAGGACCAAATGCAATTAAAGCACTGCAAAAACTTACCGATGTTAATCTAAGTGATATGGAATATTATACCTTTAAATACGGCACTTTAGCTGGTATGGAAAATGTTTTGATATCTAATACTGGTTATACAGGTTCGGGAGGTTTTGAACTTTATGTGCCAAATGCACAAGCCCGTAAATTATGGGATGCTGTGTTTGAAGCAGGTGCAGAATTTGATATTAAACCTGCTGGTTTAGGTGCACGAGATACTTTGCGTTTAGAAAAAGGTTTTTGTTTATATGGCCACGATATTAATGATGAAACTTCACCTATTGAAGCTGGTTTAGGTTGGATTACTAAATTCACCAAACAATTTATTATGGCCGACCACCACAAAGCAATTAAAGAAAACAAACCAACCAAAAAGTTAGTAGGTTTTGAAATGGTGGAGCGTGGCGGTATTCCTCGTCAGCACCATATTATTAAAGATGCTGCCGGTAATGTTATTGGTGAAGTAACTTCAGGAACACAATCTCCTAGCTTAAATAAAGCAATAGGTATGGGTTATGTAGCTAGCGAGTTTAGCAAAGCAGATACTGAAATATTTATTGAAATACGCGAAAAACAAGTTAAAGCTAAAGTGGTAAAAACACCTTTTTTATAGTTTACAAACCTTAAAAATTACATGATACGTTTAGTTACTTTTATAGTGTGTTTATTTGCAGTAAATTTTTGTATAGCGCAAAGTTTACCTAAAAAATATGCGGCTATAACTATTGGTACAAGCGAGGCTGATGTAATAAAGGCAGTTGGCGAGCCTAAAAAAATAGAATCCTTTTCAACCGTAAAATACAATACTTACGATACCAGTTATTATTGGAGATATGATGGTGAAATAACCATCATATTTACCAATCATGCGGTAGAAAACGTAGAACCCAAATGGGAAAATGTGTTAAAACGTATACAACAACGCGCAAATAAAAAAGATCAAAACGGATTAATAATCATCAACAATGACTAAACAAATAGAAGTAGTAATAACGCCTGCCCTATTGCCTTTATACCAAGTTAAAGGAAAAACTGTTGTGGTTATTGATATTTTGCGTGCTACAAGTAGTATGTGTGTGGCATTTAAAACGGGCGTTAATAAAATTCTTCCGGTTTCAACTCCCGAAGAATGTAGCATATTTAAAGATTTTGATTTTATATGTGCTGCCGAAAGAAATGCTGTAAAACTTGATGGTTTCGACTTAGGAAATTCTCCTTTTGAATACCTAAATCCGTTAATAATTGAAAAGAATTTAGCATTAACAACTACTAATGGAACCAAAGCGCTAAAACAAAGTAAAGATTTGGGTGCCGACCAAATTGTAATGGGCAGTTTTTTAAACATTGATGTGCTTTGTAATTGGCTAAAACATCAACCCAATGATGTAATTTTATTGTGTGCTGGATGGAAAGACAAAGCTAATTTAGAAGATACACTTTTTGCTGGAGCAGTAGTAAATAACCTGGTAAATGATTTTAATTTAAATTGTGATACCGCTATAATGGCCCAACAATTATACTTGAGTATGCAGCACGATTTAGAAAACTTTGTGCGAAAATCATCGCATGCACAAAGGTTTAAATTATTAAATACTGCACAAGATGATGTGCATTTTTGTTTGCAATTTAATACTGCACCAACTCTACCAATTATGCAAGGCGAATACCTTGTAAATGCAACAATAAGTACCGTATAACCGTATTTATGAACGCCATTATTAATGCCATAAACAACCAACGTTACCGCATTTTATTGGCCGTAATACTTGTTTTAGCATTTGGTTTCCGCGCTTTTCATATTACACAAATTCCTTTAACCAACGATGAGTTAAGCGCCTTATACAGGTTACAATTTAGCTCCTTTAGTCAATTAATTACATTAGGTGTTACACCCGATGGACATCCTGCTTTTGTGCAGGTTTTTTTATATTATTATGTAAAATTTTTTGGCACATCTGCAATTGCACTTAAGCTTCCTTTTATAGTTTTTAGTGTAGCTTCCATATATGTTGCATTTAAACTTTTTAGTATTTTATACAACAAAAGAGTAGCATTATTAGTATCAACTACCATGTGCGCAACACAGTTTTTTGTAATGCACGGGCAGTTGGCTCGACCATATGCAGCAGGACTTTTATGGGTTTTGTTATTTGCTTGGTACCTTCATAAACCTGATTTAAACAAAACAAAAACAAACCTAATTGCCGCAATTGTATTTTTATTTTTAGCTGCATCAACACATTATATAGCGTTGCTAACTGCAATAGTAGTTTTACTACTTTGGGTTTGGGTTGATGTTAAAAGATTTAAGTCTGCGGTGGTAATTTCGCTAAGTGCTTTTGTACTTTATTTACCACAAATTTTCATTTTTATACACCAATTAAAAGTGGGTGGTGTTGGTACATGGCTTGGCAAACCTCAACTTAATTTTATATATCAATTTTGGGAATATAGTTTCAATTATCAGCCAGTATTGTCGCTGCTATTGTTTGTATTATTGTTTGCTGCAATTATGCTTACCTGCATTAATGGAACAGTAAAAAAGCATTTATTACCGTTAGGGGTATTTACCCTAACATTTATAATAACCTTTGTGTATTCGGTATTGCGTAATCCCGTTTTACAGTTCCCCGTTTTATTATTTGCATGGCCGTTTATGTTGGCATTTATATACAGCGCAGTAAGTAGTTTGCCTAAGTATTTGTATGTGGTTTTATTTGGTTTGATACTTTCGTTGCAAGTGTATTCGCTCATTATAAACCGCCAACATTACCAAGTATTTTATAACCAAAGTTACAAGGTTTGTGTTGATCAAATTGCAAATAATACACCCAATAAAACACCATTATTGCTTAATGGAAACCAGCAATTTTATTTTGATTATTACTTTAACAAAACCAATTATAATCCAAATTATATTAATACCAGAATTGATAGTTTATCGCCAACAGCTTTTAATAATTTATTAAATACAATTACAAATGATACCGTGGTAATTGGCCATGCATTTTATTTACCAATTTGGTATTTTGAAGTAGCTAAACTTTACTTCCCAATTGTTATTAAACACCCCCAAAATGCATTTAACGAAACGTATATTTTATGCAGAACTAACAATGTAGATACCAACTTAAACCAGGCTGTTTTTGATGTAATGGAAAGTACAACTTTATACAGTAAAAGTATCTCAAAAAAAGTAAACCAACCCAGCTTGCAAAGTTTACGAATTATTGCTACAGCATTCTATCCTATTGAGGATAGTTTAAACAATGCAGCATTAGTGCTAAAGGTTTTTGATGCCCACAATACCTTAATATCAGAAAGCTATCAACCTTACAAAGTAAGTCCGTTTAACAAAGCAATTATTGCCATCGACTTGCCTTTGGCAAACCACAACCGCAGCATTAATATTTTAGCATTTGTGCTTAACGATAAAAACAAAAAAGTTGTAATAAATAACCTGGATATAAAACTACAAAAAGGCAACTCACTATTATACGGAACGGTTGAAAACATTACTCCTTCAGCTTATCGTTTTCCTGATGCCTGGTAGCATCACGTTTGGTTTTTTTATCTAAATTTTTTTGTAAAGCTGTCGTTAAATCTATTCCAGTTTGATTGGCCAAACAAATCAATACAAACAATACATCAGCCATTTCATCACCCAAATCAACTTCCTTATCGCTGGTTTTAAAACTTTGTTCACCATATTGCCTAGCCATAATTCTGGCCACTTCGCCTACCTCTTCCATTAGCATTGCTGTATTGGTTAACTCGTTAAAGTACCTTACGCCTGTGGTGTTAATCCATTGATCAACTACTTTTTGTGCTTCTTCAATTGTCATATTTAAAATGTTATTTGTTTAACACAATTCGGTAAACATTATTAGTATTACCAAACTTGATAATATACATTCCATTTGTTAAATCACTTAAATCCATTTCGTTTGTTATGGTTGGTTTTAAGCTAGTTTCAAAAACTAGTTTACCCAATACATTATAAATATAAACAGGTTGTATTTTATCGTTATTACCGCTTAAATATAAATTTCCATTTGTAGGATTTGGGAACAAACTTAACAAACTTGTCGACTCATTTTTTAATCCAGTTTCACTCACAAAAACCGAATTTGAAAATACTGATTTTTTTACTGTATTAAAACAGTTTTTGCCTTCCATTATTTGTGCCTCTATTTTGTAATTAACTATCAGAAAGTTATTTAATAAGGGGTCAGTAAATGTAGTTTGTGATGGGTTTAAAGTTGCAATTTTTACCCAACCTTCAGCAGGAGTCATCCTCCATACATTTATGGTATCTGCCGCTAATGAATCTCCAATTGTATAATTATTCCAACTTAAAACACCACTATTATCAATTTTTAATAACATGGCATTAATTGCGTTACTGCTATCTAAAACTGATTCGTTGTAACAATTGTCTCTTGTAGTAATACGATATTGGTAACTGTATTCTTTAATATCGGCAATGCTATCAACAAATGAGGTTAATGTGCTATCTAATAAACTACCAATGGTTATATAATTATTTGCAGCGCCAACTATCGACCTATAAATATTGTAATTCCTAACTTCTACGTTAGGCGCTTCTTGCCATACAATAATATTTCGGGTTGATGTGCTATCAACCGTAACCCTGCACAATTGCTGGTTGTGAGGATATTTAACGGTAACATTAATATTTTTAGTTGCCATACATCCACCATTGTTTGTAATAGTGGTTATGCTAATTGTGGTATCATTTATTGCAGTATAAATTGGGGTTGAAGTTGTTGAATCAATAAAAAAACCACCAAGCCAAATTATTTTATGTGCAGCTCCAATAATTGTTGCAGTTAAGGGATTACTTCCTGGGCAAAGATTTAAATTAGTGTTTGTGATGATGGTATTTTTATCAATAACCTGAACTATAGCTGTGGCTAAAACTCCAGAAACGTAGCTACTATCAGGCCAATTAAATTGATAAGTGTTTGAACTATCTGCTACAACTAAAAAACCATAATCTTGTAATGGAATTGTTGCACCACAATTATTCAATACAAAATTATTTATCAACCCGGTATAAGGCAAATTGCTGTTGGGTTGATTTATTTCAAAATCGAAAGCTTTACCAAAACCAAATCGTGCATTGGGTTTTAACAATAACGTATCGCCTTTACAAACCGAAATCGAATTGCCATTGTATTGCCAAGTAAATTGATTGGAAAACAAATTTGCATCTCCTTCAGCACATTTATTTACCATTTTAGAATACACTAAATATGAGTCGTTTTTTAATAGTGGAAGTACACCAAAAGAGTAAATATAATTTGCCTTGTTCCAACACAACTCGTTGGTATTTTTTATTATGCCTGTTCCATATTCATCTATTGATGCCAAAATAGATAAAGTATCATCACCCAAATTACTCACATCAAAAACCATCAATACATCATCTAAATACGAGTTAAAGTATTGTGGTGATTGATTAAAGTTTAAAACCGCCCAATTAAAATTACCACCATTTGGGTCTGGAGTTTGATTGATGCTATCTAAATTAAATGTTTGCTGATATATAACTGTACCAGGAGCATTTTTTAACCTACGATTACACAATATAGTATAATGCGATGAATCGTTATTGCATAAAGCACCTCCATCTGCACGCATTAACTTAACTGTAATGTTACCTGCCTGCCCCACAACTTTTAATTTATTTAATGCTAAAGCCACACCATAACAACTAAGGTTTTGCAACTGCATATTACTATCACAAATACCAATGGCGGTAGCAAACTGTTCAATAGTTGGGGTAATATCAATACCTACTGCTGCACCTTGTGTTAAAAATGACGACCGATGAATACCATCAGTATAAAACTTATCGATAGGATAAAGCCATTGACTTTGTGCTGTAAATCCAATTAACATTACCAATGCATTAAATAGTAGTTTTTTCATTACGGTATAGTTTAGTCCGTCCGAAATTAACCATACCAATACTAAATACCAATTTAAAACCTTAACTGTAAAACCAATTTGTACCTCAATTTCACTTTTAAACCATATTGTACAAATCTAAAAAATATTAACTGCTTGCTTTTCAGCATCCACAACAATCAAAACCATTGGTGTATTATAATATGTCCTATTAAATTAGACACAGTGTAGCTTAAAGTAATCACTTGGGTATTTTCAGCATAAAACGCAAAACAATAGCTATTGATATTCAATGTTCTATAAATTAAAAATACGGTGTTTTAAAGTTTGGCACTGTTTTAACTAATAGTGCAGTACATACTTTTTTTCATTGATAAAATCAAAAAAGCCGACAGAGATTGTGTTTAACTCTGCCGGCTTTATTTTTGCCTTTATTTTGTGTAATTAATTACCATCTAAAATTTGGGCTATTTCATCCAAATCTGGTGTTACAATAATTTCAATTCGCCTATTTTTTCTACGAGCCTCTGCAGTTGGTGCTGCATCAACTGGAAAATACTCTGCTCTACCAGATGCAATAAAACGTTCAGGAGCAACTTTACCAGCTTTACTCATCCATCTTATTACCGATGTGGCTCGCAATACGCTAATATCCCAATTGTCTTTAAATGTAGTTCCAGTATATGGCACATCATCGGTATGCCCTTCAACTGTCATTATGGTTGATGGGTCTTGATTTAATACTGCTGCAATTTCTAATAAAGCTGCACGCCCTTCTGGGTTCACATCAACCCTACCAGATTTAAATAATAAACGTTCATCTAATGAGATATAAACTTTACCACCAACTACGTGTACAATTACTCCTTTATCTTTAAAACCCAATAAAGCTTCTTGCAAACGATTACGTGTTGCATGCATCATAGAATCCTTGCGAAACAATACGGTTTGTAACTCAGCAATTTTACCAGCAGATAATGAAAGTTTATTTGTTTGTGTTTTAATTTCTTCGCGCAAGCGTTTGCGTTCAGCTTCTAAGCGTGCTTTTTCGTAACCGCTTGTATTTAAACTTGCCCTACACACAGAATCAATGTAAGCAGAATCTTTTCTAATACGGTCAACCTCGGCTAATAAGGCATAAATGCGTTTATCATTTATATTATTTTTACCTTTTATTAATTGATATTGGCTATCGGTGTAAACCCACAAAGCATACATATCATTGTATTTACGTGTTGATACACACGAAGAAATGGTGATAATTACAAAAAGGACAAGTAGTGTTTTAATACGCATAACGGTGTTTGTTATACCATCAAAGATATACGATTAAAACAAAAAGGAAAGGAAAATTAAACGGAAATTTCTTCGCCTTGGGCATTTAAAAAACGATACTCACCAAAGTGCATTGCATTTACTGGCTTAACCTTAATCCAACGTTTATATTTTAAAAGCCATTTATACCTTATTGAACTAAAAAATCCTTTAGTAAAATAGGCATATAAATATGGATGTACCTCAATTGAAATAGTACCTTTCATATTCATATTTTTTAAGAAATACGACAGCCTGTTTTCAATTTCATCGGCAATAACAATACTGTTGGTTATTTCGCCAGTACCATCACACGTTGGGCATTTTTCGTTAGTAATCACCAACATTTCGGGTCTTACACGTTGTCGTGTTATTTGTATCAACCCAAAAGGACTCATCGGCAAAATTTTATGTTTTGCACGATCTGTTTTCATCTCGTCTTTTAATCTTTCGTAAACTAGGCGTTTGTTCCCAGCCGTTTTTTGGTCGATAAAATCTACCACAATAATACCGCCCATATCGCGCAACCTAAGTTGACGAGCTATTTCGGCTGCTGCTTCTAAATTTACTTTAAGTGCGTTTTCATCTTGGTTAATTTCTTTACCAACAATACTTCCGCTGTTTACATCAACCACATGTAAAGCTTCGGTGTGCTCAATAATTAAATACGAGCCACCCATAAAGTTTATCTCTTTACCAAAAGCACTTTTTATTTGCTTGTCGATACCAAAATGGTCGAAAATAAGCTGTTTGCCCTGGTAAAGTTTTACGATTTTTTCAAGTTCGGGAGCCTTTTTTTCGATGTAACCCTTAATAGAGTTAAACAAAAAACTATCGTTTACGTGAATGCCTGTAAAATCATCATTCAATAAATCGCGCACCAAAGTTAAGGTACGTTCGCTTTCGCCTAATATTTTTTGCCCTGAAACTGCTGTTTTAAGTTGGGTACATAAATGCTCCCATCGTTTCATCAAATCTTTTAAATCGTTTTCAAGTTCTTCTACACTTTGTCCTTCGGCAACGGTGCGTACAATTACACCAAAGTTTGCGGGCTTAATGCTTTGAACCAGTTTTTTTAAACGAATACGTTCGTCTGTTTTTACAATTTTTTTAGAGATAGAAACAACACCATCAAAAGGCATTAATACCACATATCGGCCAGCTAAAGAAAGCTGAGAGGTTAACCGTGGACCTTTATTAGAGATGGGCTCTTTAGTAACCTGCACCATAATTTGCTGTAGGCGCTGCAGTACTTGATTTATTTTTCCCGTTTTTTCAATGTCGGGTTCATTTAATTTGGCATCAGGCCACACATCAGTATGTGGATTACTGCGCAACATTTTAACATGCTTAAGTTGTGACTTAATTTGAGGCCCAAGATCAAGGTAATGTAAAAATGCATCCTTCTCGTGCCCTACATCAACAAAAGCAGCATTAAGTCCGGGCATCAGTTTATTTACTGTACCCAAATATACATCACCAACAGCAAAATTATTATCTGCTTTTTCGTGATGTAACTCAATTAGTTTTTTGTCTCTAAGCAGCGCAATATCAACTCCACCATTAGCATGACTATTTATTACCAGTTCGTAGCTCACAATTTTTAACACGTGTGTTTAAAAACAGCAAACCGCCCAGCGATTGAACGGTTTACCATTAAGATCTTTTGAATAAAAAAGATGTGTGTATCAGTAATTAAGAAAAATTAATTATTTTTTCTTAGTCTTATGTCTGTTTTTACGTAGTCTTTTTTTACGCTTGTGCGTTGCGATCTTATGTCTTTTTCTTTTCTTTCCGCTTGGCATACTATTAAAGTTTATTAAGTTTATTAATTATTTGGTCTATTTCCTTCTTTGCCTCTTTATCGGTTAACAAAGTTCTGCAAGTTTCGTAGGTTTTTATGGCTTTTGCCACATTACCACCTTTTGCATACACTTCGCCTAAGTAAAAATAATACTCTGGATTAAAGGGTTCAAGTTTAATTAATTTTTCGAAACGTTCTTCAGCTTTATCAAATTGGTTGCTTTGTATTGATAGCATACCTAATGTAAAAATAGCTTGAACGTTATTCGAATCTGTTGCTACAACTTCTTTTAAAAGGCCTACACCCTTCATCACATCGTTATCGCCCTGAATAATACAAACTGCCAAGGCACTTTTTGCTTGCAAATTAGCGGGATTTAACTCCACCACTTTTGCATAAGCATCTCTTGCTTTTGCTATTGCATCAATTCCAATCACGCTATCTACGCTAAAATTGGCTACATTGTAAAATTTACTACCAGCGGCAAACCAGGTAATTTCGTCATTCTCAATTTGAGCCAACTTATAGGTATAATATGCACCTGCATAAGTTACTTTTAACGAATCCCAAAGATTTACCAATAGTACTAGACTTTCTTTGTTGTTTTTGTCGGCTTCAAGAACCTCTACTTGCTGTTGCAAGGCAGGCGTAAGTTTTAACTTTTGTTCCTTCAAAAAACCGTCAACATCAAATTGTTTACTTGCCACAGAAACTCCCTTTGCGCTTGATTGCGCAAAAGGAGTTTTGTAACCCATAACAAACAAGGTGGTAATAACCCCCAAGGCTATGGCAACAAGTAAAATTTGCTTGCCGTTAAATTTCATTAAGCTTTAGCTGCTAATTTAGCTGCTTTAGCTTTAACCATTTCGCTTTTTTTAACTTTATCTACAAAAGTTTTAGCTGGTTTAAAGCTCGGGATAAAATGTTCATCAATTACCATTGCAGTATTTTTACTGATGTTACGTGCAATTTTCTTAGCTCTCTTTTTAATTACAAAGCTTCCAAACCCACGGAAATAAACATTTTTACCTTCTGTCATAGAGGTTCTTACTACTTTGAAGAAAGATTCTACTGCTTCTTGCACGTGTGCTTTCTCAATTCCTGTTTTAGTTGCGATTTCTGCAATTACTTCTGCTTTTGTCATTTTCTACTATTTTTTTAACAATTAATAACTTTAAAGTCAAATGTTTGTCTTTCCCCATCATTTGATAATCCGGGTTGCAAAGGTATGAAATTCAAAACAAAAAGTACTAATACAATGGAAAAAATTATTGAAGTCCTACTTTTGTTGATAATATATGACTCCTCTACAACCATTAATTAATTGGTACTTAGCCAATAAGCGTGATTTACCATGGCGTAATAATCTTAACCCTTATCACATTTGGTTATCGGAAATTATATTACAACAAACCCGAGTTGAACAAGGATTGCCTTATTACCTCAAATTTATTGAGCATTATCCCACCATAAAACAGCTTGCCGAAGCTGATGATAATAACGTTATGAAACTATGGCAAGGCTTAGGTTATTACAATAGAGCAAGTAATATGCTTAAAACTGCTCGAATTTTGGTAAATAGTTATAATGGTGTGTTTCCAGAAACTTATGCTGAGTTGCTAAACTTAAAAGGAATTGGCCCATATACGGCAGCAGCAATTTCATCCTTTGCATTTAATGAGGCCAAAGCTGTGGTTGATGGAAATGTATATCGTGTACTTGCTAGATTATATGCAATAGATGAACCTATAAATAGTACATCAGGTAAAAAGTTATTTGCCCAATTGGCACAAGATTTATTAAACCTTGATGCGCCTGCATTGCATAACCAAGCCATTATGGAGTTGGGCGCTATGGTGTGTAAACCTAAGTTAGCACTTTGCCAAAGTTGTGTGTTGAGATTACAGTGCCAAGCTTATGCACAAAAGCGTGTTTACGATTTTCCTGTAAAAGAGAAAAAACGCAAGCCAATAAATCGCTACCTTAACTATTTATACATACATGATGGTGATAATACATACTTACGACAACGCATTGATGAAGGCATTTGGAATAAATTATTCGAGTTTCCTTTAATTGAAACCGATACATCAATTACTGAAGAAGAACTTTTGCATCAACCCAAATTAAAAACCCTACTAAATAAACTGCCAAAAAGCCTTAAGCCTATATTTACAGCTAAACACCAACTTACGCATCAAACCATATATGCTGTGTTTTGGCAAGTTACTTCAAAACAAATAAAACCAACCGAAAACAATGGTTTTGTAAAGGTGCCATTAAGCCAAATAAATAATTTTGCTGTGCCCCGCTTGCTTGAGCGTTTTTTGATTAGTATATTGCCCTAACTTATAGTACAATAATTATGAGCGTAAATAAAGTAATTTTGGTTGGCAATTTGGGCCGCGACCCAGAGCAACCTCGTGTGTTAGGACAAAACAATACCAGAAGAGTTTTAACCATTAGTTTAGCCACCAGTGAAAGCTACAATGATAGCCGCACTGGCGAAAGAAGAACAGATACCGAATGGCATCGAGTGGAGTTATGGGATAACTTAGCAGATGTAGCTTATAAATATTTAAAAAAAGGCTCGAGTGTATATATAGAAGGCAAGATTAGGACCGAAAAATGGACCGATCAACAAGGAATTGAACGAACAGGCATAAAAATAAGAGCGAATAACATAACTTTGCTGGGTTCGCGTACAGCAAACAACTCTGATGGAACTCAAAATAATGAGTCTGGTAATATATCGCAACCTCCTCCAACAGATACAGATAATAATGCAAACGAAATGGACGATTTACCATTTTAATGCATTAATTTTTTAACTTAATTTATATACTTTGCAAAGTAGTTTAATTTCCGAACCTCCGGTCAATAATGTGTTAAGCATTATTAACACAACCCTTACCACTGCTGATGTGGGCACTATTGTAATGAGCCTCGTAATTGTAGCTTTACTTGTAATATGCTCGGCTATTATATCTAGTTCCGAAAATGCTTTTTTTAGTTTAACAAAACTGCAAATAGAAGAACTAATAGAGGAAGAAACTCGCACCTCAAAATACATAGGTTACTTAATAAATCATCCCAAACATTTACTGGCCACCATACTTATTTCAAACACTTTTGTAAACATTGCCATTGTAATGGTTTCTACCATAATTATTGGAATGGTGTTTAATTTTACCAGCAGCCCAATTATTGGGTTTTTTATTGAGATTGTATTGGTAACTTTTATTTTAGTATTGTTTGGCGAGGTAATGCCTAAAATATATGCCACACAAAATAATGTACGTGTATCAAAATTTGTAGCTATTCCAATGTTTACACTTAGCAAATTGCTAAAACCTTTTGTAACAATATTGGTAAAATCTACTTCGATAATTGATAAGCGTGTAACCAAAAAAGGCCATATACTTTCGGTTGATGAACTTACCCATGCAATTGATATAACCAACGAAGAAGAAACGCCTAAAGAAGAAAAAATAATATTAAAATCGATAGTGAATTTTGGCAATACCAATGTTCGCCAAATTATGCGTCAAAGACCCGATGTTACTGCAATAAAATCTGATACCCCATTTAAACAATTATTACTTAAAATTAACGATTGGGGCTACTCGCGTGTACCAGTTTATACCAACAATTTAGATAATATTAATGGTGTACTTTATATTAAAGATTTGCTGCCACACATGCACAATGATGATGATTTTAACTGGCTAACTTTAATACGCAAACCATACTTTGTACCCGAGAGCAAAAAGATTGACGATCTATTAAAAGAGTTTCAGAGTAAACGTGTGCATTTAGCAGTTGTGGTTGATGAGTTTGGTGGAACCCAAGGTTTAGTTACCATGGAGGATATTTTAGAAGAAATATTTGGTGAGATAAATGATGAGTTTGATGAAGATGAAGTATTTTACTCGCGCTTAAATGAATATACTTATGTGTTTGAAGCTAAAATTTCTATAAACGATATGTGTAAGTTTATGGAGGTTGAGAGTAATATATTTGATGATGCCAAAGAGGATGCTGAGACTTTAGGTGGTTTGTTATTAGAACTGCACGAAGAAATGCCTAAAAAAGGAGATGAAATTTTTTATGACAATTTTAAATTCGTCATCGAATCGGCAGATAAACGCAGAATAAAACGTGTAAAAGTTGAGTTATTAAACCCAAATACCCAAGCTTAGTTTATGAGAGTTTTTTTATGGTTGGTGTTATCAATTGCTTTTGTAGGATGTAATGAAGATTACACACCAAAACCACGCGGTTTTCAGCGTTTTGTTTTTGAACCAAAACAATACACAGCCTACCATAACGATTGTGGCTTTAGCTGCGAAATACCTGATTACGCAACAGTATTACCCGACTTTAGCATGGAACATCAAAAATGCTGGTTTAATATTTATTACCAGCCTTATAATGCCACCTTACACATTAGTTTTGATAAGGTAGCTAAACCAAGCGACCTTAATAAACTTGCCGAAGATGCCAGAACTTTGGTTTATAAACACACTGTAAAAGCCGATGAGATTTACGAAACCTATATAGAAAACGAACGCCTACATGGAATGATTTATGAGTTGAGCGGAAATACGGCTACCAACTTTCAATTTTATGTAACTGATAGTATTTCAAATTATATGCGAGGTGCACTTTACTTTAATGTGCGCACCAATGTAGATAGTATTGCCCCAGTGCTTAGTTTCTTAGAAAAAGACATCATGCACATGATACAAACATTAAAATGGGAGAAGTAGATTAAATATTTAACTTTACTCCACAAGAATTTCTAACCTGTAACTGGCACATTAATAATGGTGGTGGTTCCTTTGCCAATGGTGGAATCAAAATCAACAGTGCCGTTTAAAAACTCAACCCTCGAAATCATGTTTTTTAATCCAATTCCTTCAAATTGATTGATGTTTTTGGTATCAAACCCTACTCCATTATCTTCAATCATAATGGTTAGGTTATCTTGATGCATAATAAACTGAATGTTAACTACACTTGCTTGTGCATGTTTAACAATATTGGTAACACACTCTTGTACTACCCTGTATAAAACTGTTGAAATATTAGCTGGTAAAGTTTCTTTTAGGCCAACAATTTCCAGGTTTACTTTTAGGTTATCTCCAGTTCCTAATTTATTTATAAAATCTCTAACAGCACTAGCCAAACCTAATTTTATCAAAGCATTTGGCATCATATTATGCGAAATACTTCTTACTTCTTTTACCGCATCATCTACCAATTGTATGGCCACATCAAATAAGTATTTATCCGCTAAGTCAATTTTATTTTCGAGTGCTGATAAATTCATTTTTGTAGCACTTAACTGCTGCCCAATACCATCATGAAGCTCTTTTGCAATACGTACTCTTTCTTTTTCCTCGGCCTCAATAATGGCCTTGTTTCGCATATTTTGCTCTTTAAGTAAAACTGCATTAAGTAGTGCTTTTTGTTTTAATACATGCCTACTGTACAACAATACCGATACCACCAAAACAGCAATTATGGCAAATATGGATAATGCCAGTTGAGTTTGTTTCCGCTTAATTTCTATAGCTTGTTTTTCAATTTCAATATCCTTTTTTTCGGTTTGATATTTTGTTTGCATTTCGGCAATTGCACGTTCACTAGCAATGTTTATCAAACTATCTTTTATGTCTCCATATATTATTTGATATTTATATGCATTCTCAAAATCACCTTGCTTTAAATACAAATTACTTAGGGCTTCGGCAATTTGTTTTTTACTATTTAATTCGCCTGTACTTTGGGTTAGTTCATATGCTTTTTGTGCAGATATAATTGCCTCTTTATATTTACCTAACTTAGCCTGTGCATTTGATAGTTTTAAATATGCTCCACCTAATTGCCTCGTATTATTGGTTTGCAGGTGGTATTGAATAGACTTTTGAGCCAAAATTAATGCTGAATCAGGCTGGTTTTCGTTGGTATAAAACTCGCTTAACGTACTGCTTACAATAGCCAACTGACGAATGTCTTTTAAATCTTCGTAAATTTTATAGGCTTGATAAACTAATGCCTTTCCTTTTTCTGTATTACCCAATGAGTAATAATTAGTACCCAAAGAGTTTAACGCAATTGCCTCGCCCGAACGGTAATTGTTTTTGATATATAAAGCGAGTGCTTTTTGATAAAACACATTGGAGTAACTAAACTTTTTTTGTTGGCTATATACAGAACCTATAAAATCATAACAATAAGCTAAACTCTGCTCGTTATTGTTTTTTTCAAGTATTTTAACCGCATCGTATAAGGATAGCAGAGCTTTTGAATAAATCCCTAACTCTTTATATACATATCCAAAGTTTATATAACTTTGGGCCATCGCGCCACTGTCATTTAATAATTTTCGCAGTTTAAAGGCACTATCATAATACAACAATGTGGTTTTGTAATCTGCTAAATCTATATAAACGTTACCAATATTATTATAAGCCCAAGCTAAATTAATTGTATCGTGTCTTTTAGCAGCAGCATTTTTACTTTTTATAAAAGCATCAATAGCTTCGGTATATTTTCCTGTTGTGTAATATGCAATACCCAAATTATTATTAGCCAACTGAATGCCTTTGTTAAAATTAAGTTTATTGCTTAATACATCAGCCTTATCGGCCCAATAAATCACACTGTCCATATTTATTGAACGGTAGTTTAGTGCCAAATTACAATAAGTATGACAAAGTAATGTATCCTGACTTTGGCTAGCTACTACTGCTTCAAGGCTATCAATTTGCTCATGCTGTCGAACATTTTGCGCCTCAATATCACTTATAATAAAACAAAATAAAATAAAAATAATTATGTGTTTCATATAGCTAACATACAACAATTATTTCTTTTTAAAATCACTAAGCTTTTTTAGTACCCTACCAAAGTTATAGTTTTGTATGTACATCATATTGTTATCGTTATTTACAAAACCAAAGTATTTATCGGTATCAAAAGTAAGTTCAACTCCATTGTCATCATACCTGCTTTTTGTTTTTAAATCAACCCCTTTAATATGCAATTTTAATGATTGATCTACTCCCGCTTTATCCGTTAATTTAATTATACAATAGGCATCTCCATTCGCAATAGAATCATGTTGAGCAGCGGTAAAGTTATCATCATAAGCCTCGGCATACAATTGCTTAAAACTACCTAAATAATATTTAATAAAGTTAACATCTGCTTGGATAATGTTACCAGAGCCATCTTTTAAAACTGGTGCGGCAGTTGTATTATCAATGGTAAATGATTGTTGTGGAGTAATTGGGTATGATACAGAAACATTGGCTATATCATTTGCATCCGCATCAAAAATTAACTTGGTTTTCCATTTAACAGGGTTTGTCGGAAAACGAGGTGTTAGGTATCCCACAAAACCAGGTATGTGGGCTACAAAAGGTGTTTTTGCACCATCTATCATCATAAAAGTACCCGATTGATCGAGGGTTGCTTGACCAACATAAATGGTTTTAATTAAATCATTACCCTTATAAAACTCCACCTTAATACCAGCAGCCGTTAAATCTTTTATTACGGTGTTATATTGGTTTTCGCCTAGTGGGTTACGCATTTTAACATCGTGCATGGTTTGTAACAACAAGTTTACCTTAGTTAAATCGGCAAAAATTTTGTTATCAACCATCCAATTTCCATTGGCTTGTTTGGTTAAAAGCACTGTTGCTTTTCGTGCATCTGCAATAAATACCTTAGTTATGCTACCAGTATCTTCAATAGCAAAATCGGTTCCATCGCCACTATACGTCCTTAACGGTTTACGAATTACTAAAAAATAAATAGCTGCTGCTGCAACCATCAATACCAATAAAACTTTAACTTGTTTACTCATAATTTAACTTCCTTTTTTACAAAGTATATTTACGTTTACGAACCCTTTTATTAATTATCCCAAACAATAACATAATTAAAATAGGGATAACCATATTAATCAATTGCCATTTAAATCGCTCGGTTTTTAGTTTACCTTTATCTAACAATCGAAGTTTAATTTCTTTAGCTCTAACTTCAATAATTCCACTATCGTCACACAAATAATCAATACAATTTAAAATAAAGCGCTTGTTGCCAAATTGCTGATTGGTGTACCTATCATAACCTAAAGGAAAAATTTCGCCCGTACTTTGTTTACGCTGATTGCGTATTACATCACCATCGGCAATTACAATCATTTTACCATTAGATATCGAATCTTTAAACGGTAATTCGTTAGTTTTAGCACCTGGACGATATTGAAATAACGACACAAATTTACCTTCGAGTAAAACAGCTAACGGAATATGCCCAGATTTAAACATAGCTGGATCTGGTTGAACACGTGCCAAGTTTAAATCAACTTTTACAGGTGCACCAATTGCACGCGAATATGGTGAAGTGGTTAATAATATCGTTTTTTTAACGTGCGAATTTGCAGTGGTATCAATACTACTAGCAAACTGAAAAAATACAGGATCTATTCCTTTTACAGTAATGTGTGCATTTTGTTGAGGTGGCGCTGCTACTGGGTAAAACATCCAAGGTAATAATTTTTGCTCTGGGTTTCCATTACGTAACGAGCTTAAAATAGGTATGGCATTACACTGTAAATCTTGTACAATATTTGGGTTGATGCGAACGCCCCATTTAAACAACATATCATCCAAGTTTAAATCGTAAGTGCCCGACATAAACATACCGCTTTGGCCAAGGCTATCCATATCTGCCAATTGCGATTCTACTAACCACAAAATTTTACCGCCATGCATTACAAACTGATCTAACAAAAACTTTTCGTATTCTGAAAAAGGTAGCGTTGGTTTAGCGATAATTAATGCTTCGTTTTTCATTAAACTTTGCGGAGTTTGCAAGCTTAATTCAAATCTAGTAACTGCATAAAATCCTTTTAAAGCTTGCGATGCGTCTGCTACATCCCAGCGTGATAATTCGCCATGGCCATCAATAAATGCTACTTGTTTTACTTTAGTTTCAACACAATTGCGCAATACATTTGCAATTTCGTACTCCATTAACTCAATCGACTCGTTAATTACTTGCTCTGGACCTTGGCCAAATTGCGCCTTTAATAAGTTTACTGGATACTCTTTGCCTTTGTAATAAAAAATTGCACCGGGTACAATTAGTTTTTGGGTTGATTCATCATCCTTATTAATTTGAACATTGGTAGGTTGTAATCCCTTTTCGCCTAGTTCTTGTAAAATATCATTTGCTTTTTTTGCATCAGCGTTTTCAAAAGGATCTATAAATTCGTATTGCAACTTACCGTTGGCATATGCTGCAAACTCGTCAAGCATTTCTTTGGTAGATTGGCGTAACCGCTTAAATCCAGAAGGGAATTCACCTTCAAGATAAACTTTAACAAACAAAACATCATCAACCTTACCTGCAAGTTTTTTACTACTTGGCGATAATGAATATCTTTTTTCAGAGGTTAAATCAACCCTAAAAAAATAACTAGCAAGTATTAAATTAGCAAACACCAAAAGTGTAAGTACTAAACTTAATTCTATTAACGATTGTATTTTAAAACTTCTTTTTTTCATGAGTAACGCTTGGCGTTTTTAACAACTATTTTTATTTAAAAAATTACCATTTACGCGAACCAAAAACAGTTTTGGTTGACCATAAAAATGCGGTGATTATACTTAAAAAATAAAGCAAATCTCTGCTATCTATTACTCCCCTGCTCATTGAATCGTAATGGGCTTTTATACCAAGACTAGCCACTACATTATCATAAGTACCTAATAAATTAAAGTTAGCAAACATATCAAACAAGGCATAAAAACAGTAGCACAAAAACATGCCAACTATAAACGAAACAATTTGATTATCGGTAATTACCGAAGCAAAAATACCAATGGCAACAAAGCTACTTGCTAAAAAAAACAAGCCAATATACGAACCCCAAGTTGCACCAATATCTATATTACCTTTGGGCGCACCCAACTGATATACGGTATAAAAATATAATAAAGTAGGTATTAAAGAAAACAATACAAGTACTACACCTGCAAAATATTTACCTAAAATAATTTGTGTATCAGTTATAGGTTTGGTAGTTATAATCTCTATTGTACCACTTTTTTTCTCTTCGCTAAAACTGCGCATTGTAATGGCAGAAATTAAGAAGATAAATACCCACGGTGCCATACCAAATAATGTATCCATGTTGGCATATCCCATATCAAAAATGTTGTACTCTGGCAGCACCCACATAAATAATCCTATGGCTATTAAAAACACCGTAATTACTACATAAGCAATTAATGAGCTAAGGAATGATCTGATTTCTTTTTTTAGTATTGTATACATTAATATAGCAAGCTAATTTATGATTTGAAAATTTACTTGGTGGTTAATTTTTGAAACACTGCTTCTAAAGTTTCTTCTTCTAAACTCATGGATAAAAGTATCCAGTTTTGGGTTGATGCAATTTTAGAAACCTGTTCGCGCACATCGATAGAACATTTTAAAAAATACCGTTTACCTTTTTGTTTAACCAACTTAACACCTTCAATATTTTTAAGCACCGCTTCTGAAATATCATTTTTAAACTCAACCACAATAGTTAGTTCATTTTTACTTTGTTGTTGCAATGCGCTAATATTATCATCGGCTACAATTTTTCCTTTATTGATGATGATTACACGTGTACACATACTCTCTACCTCTTGCATAATATGTGTGGAGAGTAACACTGTTTTATCCTTACCAATTTGCTTTATTAACTCCCTGATTTCAACTACTTGATTAGGGTCTAAACCAGATGTGGGTTCATCTAAAATTAAAACTTTGGGATTGTGCAACATAGCTTGTGCAAGGCCAACACGTTGTTTGTAACCTTTACTTAATTGGCCAATTTTCTTTTTGCGTTCGATGGTTAAACCTACTCGCTCAATCATCTCATCTACTATTTTATTGGCGTTGTTTTTTAACCCTTGTACTTCTGCACTAAATTGTAAGTATTCTTTCACATACATATCCGTATACAATGGATTTAACTCTGGCAAGTATCCAATTTGCTTTTTTACCTCTATAGATTGTGTTGCTACATCAAACCCACAAACCTTGGCAATTCCACTTGTTTGAGGAATGTAGCCTGTTAGAATTTTCATGGTGGTAGATTTACCTGCGCCATTGGGCCCTAAAAAACCAAGTATCTCACCTTGCTTTGCTTCAAACGAAATGCCATCTAAAGCTCTTTGTGTTCCGTAAATTTTAGTAAGTTGCTCTACCTGTATACTCATGATATAAATGAAAGTCAGCGAAAATAGGCAAAAGGTTGTTAATGTGTATACATTAATAGTTATACAAGTGGCTTGTATGGCTTAATAAATTGGGCAAATTTTATAAATACAATTTTGCTTAAATTTATCTTGGGTTGATTTTGAGTAAAATGATTATAAAACTAGGAAAATTGTAGGCAAAAAATGTAAAAACCAAAACCCTATAAAAAGCGAAACCCCGGATTTCTCCGGGGCTCACCCTAGCCTATGAAACAAATTGCACCTCTACTCAAAGATGCAATATTTTAGATCGATTTAATGTTGCGGTCAGTTGCATCTGAAACGCTTGACAAAGGTATTTATTAACTTAGGAAATGCAAACTTTTTTTAGTTTTTTTTAAGTTTTTTTACATTCCACTAATCATGTTAAAAAAAGCACACCTTAAACTTAATTTTCCCCCACTTGTGTTGTAGTGTTTTTCGCTTTTAATTTTAATTTAAGACCTTCAGATAAATAAAGCATTACCGGAACAAGAATTAAAGTTAAAAAAGTAGCAAATGATAACCCAAAAATCATCGTCCAAGACAACGGACCCCAGAAAGCAACACTATCTCCACCAAAGAAAATCTTTGGATTACCTGTTTGTAGCAACGAAGCAAAATCAATATTAAAACCTACTGCCAATGGCACTAAACCCAACATAGTAGCTGTAGCTGTTAATAATACAGGTGTCATACGCGTTCTTCCTGCATCAATAATTGCTTCGCGAAGCGGCACTCCATCTTTAATTAATATCTCGGTAAACTCTACCAATAATATACCATTACGTACCACAATACCTGCCAATGCTATAATTCCAACTCCTGTCATCATGATGGATATTTCCATATTAAATATGGTAAAGCCTAAAAACACACCAATTAAACTTAAGAATATTTCACTTAAAATAATAACTGGTTTTGATATTGAATTAAACTGCGTAACCAATATTAAAAATATCATTCCAAACGATACCATTAATGCAGTACCTAAAAATGCACCAGTTTCAGCTTGATCTTGTTGCTCGCCACCCATTTTTGCAGACACTCCTGTTGGGAAGTTATAACGCATGATAGATTTATTAATTTTTGCAACAATATTATTGGCATTGTAACCTGTTAAAACATTTGATGATAATGTAACAATGGGCTGATCATCTAAACGTTTTATACCACCATAAGTATTTCCGTATTTTACTGATGCTACTGATGAAAGTGGAATTTGGCGAATTTGTCCACCAGCATTCATATCACGATAAGTGATTTTTAAATTCATTATTGCATCAATACTGTTACGTTGTTCTTCTTTGTATCTTATATTAATAGGATACTCATCGTTAGCATCTTTAAATTTACTCACTTCTTTTCCAAAAACGGCAGTACGTAATTCGCTACCAATTTGTGCAGTACTAATTCCTTCACGGTTTGCACGTTCTCTATCAACCACAATTACCAACTCTGGCTTACTACTTTGCACATCCGATTTTAACTCCTCAACCCCAGCAATTGTTAACGAATCTAGGTATCGTTTTAAACCAGCACTAACTTGTGTTAATTGGTTTATATCATCACCTTTTATTTCTATAGCAATAGGCTTACCAGTAGGTGGTCCACTTCTTTCTTGCTCTACAATTATTTCGGCACCAGGAATACCTTTTGTGGCATTTCTAATCAAATCAATATAAACAGTAGTTGAACCTCCATTACGTTTGCCAAACTCAACAAAAGCAACAGTAACTTTACCTAAGTGTGGCGTTGGACTAAAATTATACTCAAACTGCGAAGGATCGTTTGCACCTACCGCAACATTTGATATTATTGACTCTACTAAAGGATTATTTGCACCAACAACTTTAGTTACCCTATGCTCAATAATTTGAGTAATAGAGTCGGTGTATGCTGCCGATGTTCCTGTTGGTAAAGTGATGTAAGTATAAATAAAGTTTGGATCTGCTTTTGGAAAAAACACAACTTTAGGTTTAACTATAGCTACCAATACAAAAGTAAAAACAAACAATCCTAATGTACCAACTAATAACCAAATAGGGCGACTTTTTTGCAATGCCCAATCCATTGGCATAAAAATTTTGAACCCTAGGCCATTTATTTTCTTGGAAATTTTTAATCCACTTCCATAACACAAAACGGTTTAATGAATACAATCCAAACATTAAGATAGCAAAATTACCCAACCCAATATTACCCGATAGGTATGATAACAAGGCAATAACACCAAATACAATTGCAGTAATTTTGTACCCTTTTTTATTCTCACGATTTTTTTGTTCCTCTTCGTGGGTTTTCATAAAATCTACTGCAAAAACAGGATTTATAATATAAGCAACCACCAACGAAGCTAATAAAGTAACAATTAAAGTAATGGGTAAATAAAACATAAACTTACCAATTACACCTTGCCAAAATGCTAATGGAATAAAAGGAGCAAGGGTTGTCATGGTACCTGAAAAAACAGGTAAAAACACTTCACCTGCTGCAAGTTTAGCGGCCTTTTTAATTGGCACTTTACCATTAGCAAAAATACGGTGCGTATTCTCTACCACTACAATCGCATCATCTACTACAATACCTAAAGCAAGTAAGAAGGAAAACAATACAATAAAGTTTAGTTTAAAGCCAATTGCTGGAAAAATCATAAAAGCAATTGCACAAGAAAGTGGTACCGACATGGCCACAAAAATGGCATTGGTAGTACCCATAAAAAACATTAAAATTACAGTAACCAAAACAAAACCAATGATAATGGTATTGATTAAATCATGCAGCGTAACCCTTGTTTTTTCTGACTGGTCGCCAGTTATGGTAACTTTTAATTCTGACGGAAATTTTTCTTTACTAAGTTTATCAGCAATATCGCGAATTTTATCTGATGCTGCAATAAGGTTTTCGCCACTACGTTTAATTACATTTAAGCTAATTACATTTTCGCCTTCTAAACGCGCATAACTTTCTTTTTCTTCGTATGAATCTTTAACTTCTGCGATATCTTTTAGATAAACAACAGCACCTGTTGAACCACGTACTACTATATCACCAAACTTAGAAGGATCTTTGTATTCGCCTTTAACATTTATGGCTCGTTTTAAACCATCCATATCAATTAGGCCACCACTAATGGTCATGTTTTCGTACTTAATGGCATTTTCAATATCCATAAAAGTAATGTTTGCCACTTGGGACTTATACATATCAACATTAACCTGAATTTCGCGTTGCAAAGCACCAACCATTTTGGCTTCGGTAATTTCCTTTAACCCTTCAATTTCATCTTGTAAATCTTCGGCATAAGTTTTTAGTTTATCAAGCGGAAAATTACCACTAACATGCACTTGCATAATTGGCATTTGCGATACATCAATATCCCGCACTTGTGGGTCTTCTGGTAAATTTTGTGGTAAATCATTCTTAGATTTATCAACCGCATCCTTTACACGTTGAAGTGCCAAATCAACATTTTGATCAGTGTTAAACTCTACATTAATTACCGAAAAATCTTGAACAGAGTTACTCTTTACTTTTTTAACTCCTACAATGGTTTTTATTTGTTTTTCAATTTGTTTAGTAACCAACTGTTCCATGTCTGCAGGCGAAGTACCAGGATAAACAGTGGTGATTAGAATGCTTGGAAACTTAACCTCTGGAAATTGTTCCTTAGGAAGTTTATTGTATGAAAACAATCCGGCAAGCGTAATAATAATAGTAATTATATAAATACTAGTTTTATTATCTATACTCCAACTGGATGGTTTAAATTCTTTATTTGTATCGTGCATAAAATATTATTTTGCTTTTAATTAATACAATTCTTAAATTATAGTTTAACTTCTTCGCCATCGGTTAAATCTTGATAACCGGTAGTGATTACTTGGTCGCCAATATTTAAACCGTTTAAAATTTCGGCACTTGTTCCATAGGTTTTACCTACAGTAACAACAGCCTTTTTTGCAATAGTTTTATTGTCTGCATTTTTTGATAAAATGTAAACCAACTTTTGACCATCAATTTCTTGAATAACATTGATAGGAACTACCATTGCATTTTTATTTTCGTAATCAACAATTTTAATTTCGGCAACCATATTTGGATGGTACTCGTTTTCGCTAGGTAATGCAACTTCTACATTAAATGTGCGTGTTAAATTATTGATTGATTTTGAAGCATAAGTAACAACTGATTTTGATGACTTATTGATATCAGGAAAGTTAATTAAAACTGGGTTACCTTGTTTAACCATATTTGCATACGACTCTGATAAGTCTGCTTTAATTTTTAGTGCAGCAGCATTAATTACACTAATTGCAGGCATACCTGGCGAAATGCCTTGACCTACCTTAATGCTAATTAAATCTACCGTTCCGCTATACTCAGCCTTTATCACATATAACTGCATGTTTTCTTTAATACTTGCAATTTGCTTTTCAAGATTTTCTTTTTGATTCTTTGCTTGTAAAAACTCTAATTCACTACCTACTTTTTGGTCCCATAAAGCTTTACGCTTTTCATAAACCACAGAAGCTAATTCTAAACCCTTTTTTACAGTTTCTATTTGTGATTTAATTACATCTGCATCTAGCTCTGCTAATATTTGGCCAGCATTAACTTTATCACCCACTTTTACGTTTACACGTTTTATTACACCTGGCGCTTTAGCACTATAAACTATATTCTCATCCCCATCTACTCTTCCTTGCACATCAATTGCATGGATAAAATTTTGTGTAGCTACACTTGTAGTTGCAACTACTTTTGCTCTTATGTTTTCGTGAGTTGTAGTATCACCTAAGGCAATAATTTCATCATTTAGTTCAGCTATTTTAGCTACTAATTCAACTTGTTGTGCTTTAAGCTTTTCAAGTTCAGCCTTTTTAGATTCAAGCTTATTGCCTCCACCGCAAGCTGTAAGTAAGGTAACAAAACCAGTTACCATTAAAATTGATTTTATAATTTTCATATTGTTTGTTTATCCTATTTATTAATATCTCCTAAAGCCTTACGCAAATCAAGTTGCGCAATAAAAAACTCGTACATGGTATTTAGGTATGATGCGCGTGCAGATTCCAAATCGCGTTGTGCATTTGTTAAATCTAAACTAGAGTTTAAACCATTTTTAAACTTAAGTTCGGTACGGGAGTAAATGAGTTGTGCTAACTCAAAGTTTTTCTTTTGAACTTCTAATTGTTTTGAGGATCTATTTAAAGTAGTTCGAGCATTAAAAGCCTCTTGTTCGATACTGTTTTGAATTACCAGTTTATCATTCTCTGCTTTTCTAACATTTACATCAGCTTGCTGAATTTGAGCAGATTTTCTAAAACCATCAAAAATTGGAATACTTAAATTTAAACCCCATAGTGTTCCTCCGTACCATGCTTTGCCTAAATCGCCAAATGTTTGGCCAAAACTATTTTGTTGGGTTGAGAACATAGCAGATAAACTAGGAGCATATCCATATTGGTAACGCTTTTTATCTAAACTGTTTAAGGTAATAGATTGGTTTATTAATTGGTACTCTACCCTATTTGTATAATCAACTTTAGCAGGAAAAATATTGTTTTTAGCTGCCTCGTACATGTTATCCAAATTGTCTGTTAACTCAATGTTTTCATCAAAGTTTAACCCCAACTGAATTTTTAACACCATTAATAATGTTTTTTGTTGGTCGATTAATTTTTCACGTTGTATTTCAAGATTAGAATATTGTAAATCTATCTTATCAAACTCTGTTTTATCAATAAATCCATTTGCCACTAATTTTTCTAACTCCGACCTAGTTTTACCTAATGCATCTAAATTGGTATCTAATAGCGTTAATGATGTTTGGGTAAGTAAAACACTATAATAAGTTTTACTAACAGATACTTCAGTTTCAATACCACTGCGTTTTTGATTAATTTTTGACAGTTGAACATATTCTTTAGAGGCTTTTAAGCCAATTAAAAATCCGCCATCAAATAATAATTGACTGGCACTGATGCTACCAGTTGCACCAAAAGGCACACCAAACTGAATTACTTGTTGCACACCACCAAAATTAATTACGTTAGAAGGTACAGTTAAGTAATTTGTAAAACTACCTGTTGCATTTACATTGGGTAATCCGCTTGCTAAAACTTCTTTTACTTTTTTCTCAGCCGCCAAAACATCTAAACTGCTATTTTTTAAAGTATTGTTATACTTTTTTGCATGTGCTACGGCCTCTTGTAAAGAGAGCTTTTTAACGTCTGCTTGTTGCTGTGCATTTAAACTTCCAAATGCAAATATTATCAGCATAAACAAGGTTGTATATTTCATATTTATTTGATTGTTATTTTTAAAAATTATTTCTTTAAGCTATTTAAATTTGTGTTAAGCACTTGTAATCCTTTAGGAGTGCAAATGCTACGTAAATGATATTTTACAATATCTAAATGCAAGGTTTTAATATCCATTTCAGCAGAATCGTAATTATCAGGGTCGGTTAAAAAACCAATTAAATAAATATATATCCTACTTACAATTTCGGGGTCCAAATCGTTATGATACAAACCACTTTTGATACCAAAATTTAAATTATTAATAACAGTTTGTTTGATATAGCTTTTTCTATCTGCCTCTAATTTATCCCAACTTGGTTTAAAGTATTTTTTTAAATCAAACATGCTACTTGGGTTTACTTGACGAATAATAACACTCATTTGCTCAGAAATTTGTATGATTACCTCAATAGCATCTAGCTTTTTATTATTAACTACATTAGTACAAATGTTGTTCATGGTGTCTAAATAATGCTCAACACATTGGCTCACCAAATCGTTTTTATCAGCAAAAAATTGGTATAACGTTTTTTTCGATACACCAATTTCACGTGCTACATCATCCATGGTTATGCTTTTAAAGCCGTAACGCATAAATAATAATTCAGCCTCGGTTAATATTTTATCTTTTACTTCACTCATTATTTAATTTTAACTGCGCAAAAGTAATCCAAAAAAATCAACAGGAAACTATTTGCACAATAAAAGTTTCCAACACGCTAAAAGTTTCGGTAGATATTCCTTATATATCGGTGAAATGACGATTAAACATATTAATTCTTGTAATATTTAAATCAAAGTGGCTAATTGCAATAAATTTTAAGCGTTGAAATTACAATGAGCAAACCATACTTAGTAGGTATATCTGGCGGAAGTGCAAGTGGTAAAACAAGTTTTTTACGAGAGATTGGAAATATTTTTAATACGGAGGAAGTATGTATTTTATCTCAAGACAATTATTATAGGCCAAGTACTGATCAAACCAAAGATGAAAACGGACATATAAATTACGACTTACCTGATTGTATTGACTTGGATGCATTTATGTCGGATATAGTTAAATTAGCCAACGGACAAGAGGTTAAAAGAAGAGAATATCGTTTCCAGCACGAAAACCAAATGGGTGATTGGCTAACATTTAAGCCTGCGCCTATTGTAATTATTGAGGGATTATTTATTTTTTATAGAGAAGACATATCAAATCAATTTAACCTTAAAATATTTATAGAAGCAAATGAAGAAATTCAACTGCAACGTAGGTTAAAACGCGATACTTTAGAAAGAAATATACCAGCAGATTTTGTTCAATACCAATGGACCAATCATGTAATGCCGGCATACAGAAAATATCTTGAACCTTATAAGGCACAAGCCGATATAATTATCATTAATAATAGCAATTTTAACAATAGTTTAAAAATGATTGAAGACCATTTTAGGTGCAGACTTTAGTCAATTTTCTGCCCAATTACGGGGCAAAATGAGCAAAGCTACTGTTTATCAACACTTAAATAGATTATTAATAAAGGTTGTATAAATATGATACAGCGTTTATATTTGCCCGCTTTGCAACATTATACACCAGCAAAATAAATTATAACACTAACATATAAAGATGAAAAGTAAAGGCGCAATTAAGTTATTCGCAATCGCACTTACGGTAGTATGCATATTCCAGCTATCATTTACCTGGTTTACCTACCGAGCAGAACAAGCGGCAAAAGAGTTTGCCAATGGCGATGTTGTTAAAGAAAGAGCATATTTAGATTCGATTGCTCGCGAGCCATTAGTAAACTTAGGATTTAAAAAATTTACGTACCTTGAGTGTAAAGAGCGTGAGTTAAATTTAGGCCTAGATTTGCAAGGTGGAATGAACGTAACTTTAGAAGTTTCGATAGGTGATTTAATCAAATCATTATCAAACAACAACACAGATGCTGCATTTAACAAGAGCATTCAAGTTACAACTGAAAAGATGAAAACTAGTCAGAAAGACTTTGTTACACTTTTTGAAGAAACATACGCAGAAGTAGCTCCTGAAGGAAAATTAGCTGTAATATTTGCTAACCAAACCAACAAAGATTTGGTAAAGCCATCTTCAACTAATGCCGAAGTAATTACCTACATCCGTCAAGAAACTGAACAAGCAATTGATAGGTCGTTTCAAATATTACGTGCACGTATTGATAAATTTGGTGTTACACAACCTAACATTCAAAAATTAGAAGGTAGCGGACGTATATTAGTAGAGCTACCTGGTGTTGATAATCCTGTGCGTGTTCGTAAATTATTACAAGGTTCAGCAAAGCTTGAGTTTTATGAGACATTTACAAATCCAGAAGCATTTAAATACTTATCTGATGCTAATAATATTTTAGCAAAATCAAATGCATCAACCCAAACTAACGAAGGCACTGAAAATGTAGTAACAGATACTACTGCTACTAGCAGTGCATTAGCAGGCTTATCAGGTTCAAACAAAGCAAAAGATACAACTGCTGCTTTAGGAGCTGACTCAACCCAAAAACAAATAGAAAACTTTACTAAAGAAAACCCCCTATTTATAGTACTACGTCCAAATGCTGATGATAAAGGTATGTTGGCAGAAAGAGGTTCAATTTGTGGTATGTCATCTATTAGAGATACAGCAAAAGTTAATGCATTATTAGACCGCCCAGAGGTTAGAAATATTTTACCTAACAACATTAAGTTTTTATGGGAAAGTAAAGCTGTTGGTGATAATGGAGATGTTGTAATGCTACATGCTATTAAAACTTCGATGAACGGTGGACCGCAACTAGAAGGTGATAAAGTTATTGATGCACGCAGAGATATTGGCCAAGGTGGCGAAATTGAAGTGAGCATGAACATGAGCCCTGATGGTGGTAGAATTTGGAAAAATTTAACTAAAGCAAATATTGGTCGTTCTATTGCAATAGTATTAGACGGATTAGTTTACTCTTCTCCAAATGTTCAAAACGAAATTCCAAACGGTCGCTCTTCTATTAACGGTAACTTTACTAGCGAAGAAGCAGGTGACTTAGCAAACATATTAAAAGCTGGTAAATTACCTGCTCCTACACATATAGTAGAGGAAGCAGTTGTAGGACCAACTTTAGGTGCACAAAGTATTAACCAAGGTTTATGGAGTATGGTAATTGCTACTATCTTAATTCTAATATTTATGGTTGTGTACTACGGTAACAGTGGTTACATTGCTAACTTGGCTGTACTTGCTAATATATTCTTTATAATAGGTGTACTTGCCAGTTTAGGTGCCGCACTAACATTACCGGGTATTGCAGGTATTGTGTTAACTATTGGTATGGCAGTGGATGCTAACGTACTTATAAACGAACGTATTAAAGAAGAGATTGCCCACAATGCGCGTAGTTTAAAAAATGCAGTTGCTGATGGTTATGCCAATGCAGCTACATCAATTATTGATGCGAACTTAACAACTTTATTAGCAGGTTTTGTATTGTATAGTTTTGGTACTGGCCCAGTTCAAGGATTTGCTATTACTTTAATTATTGGTATATTATCTTCAATGTTTACTGCTGTATTATTAGCACGTGTAATTACAGAGTGGCAGTTAGAGAAAGGTAAAGTGATACATTATGTTACTAACCTATCTAAAGGATTATTCCAAAACTTAAATTACAACTTTGTTGGAAGCAGATTTAAATTTTATACCATTTCTAGTGTATTAATTGTTGCAGGTTTAATTTCAATATTTACTAAAGGATTTACCTTAGGTGTTGATTTTAAAGGTGGATGGACATATGTAGTAGAGTTTGATAAAGCTATGGATCAGAATGAGATTCGCGAGAAATTAACTGCTCCATTTGAGAATGCACCAGAGGTTAAAACATACGGTAACGACCACAAATACAAAATAACTACTACGTATTTAATTAATGAAACTGGTGCAAATACGAGCGATTTAGTTGAATCGAAACTAAATGAAGGTTTAAATGCATTAGGCGCTAAAACTACTATTTTAAGTTCGGCTAAAGTAGGACCAACTATTGCAAACGATATTAAGGTAGCCTCTATTTGGGCAGCTATAATTGCACTAATAGGTATTGGTTTATATATTTTAATTCGTTTCCGTAAATGGCAATATGCACTTGGGGCAATTATTGCGTTAATGCATGACGTTTTAATTATGTTAGGTTTGTATTCTATTTTTGATGGAATAATGCCTTTCCCAATGGAGGTTGATCAAAACTTTATTGCAGCAATCTTAACAATTATAGGTTTCTCAATTAATGATACTGTGGTAGTGTTTGATCGTGTTCGCGAAAACTTAGCTAACCATAAAACAGAAGAACAGAGCCTAGTAATTAACAAAGCGCTTAATATTACTTTAAGCCGTACTGTAATTACGTCAGTAACTGTATTTTTAGTAGCTATGGTGTTATTTATATTTGGTGGCGAAATTATTAAAGGATTTACCTTTGCATTAATTGTAGGTATTTTATTTGGTACATACTCATCAGTAGCTATTGCAACACCAATTGTTATTGATTTTGATAAAAAGAAAAAAGCTGAATAAGCTTAATTAACTTAAACCAATTAAAAGCCTCGCAACTTGTTGCGGGGCTTTTTTTGTTCACTAAGTTATACATACTATGTTAGCTGCGTATAACTATCCCGTTTATAAAACCAATAATAATTTAAAATTTGTGGCTTAATAAAAAATGCGCTTAGTATGAAAAAAATTATAATTACAACCTTAGCAATAACGGCAATTTTGTTCTGTAATAAGGCTTTCGGGCAAATAGACTATCCAAAATCAATTTATGATGATCCGCAAACTTTTAAGGAAAAATCGTATAATTTTTTTACATCAAAACGTTTAAAAAAATCGTTAAACCAACGCGATTCATTAAATGATTTAACAGTTGCATTTAATAAAGATACAACTCAAAGAGGTGTAGAATACCGCTACTTAGATTCACTTTACAAAGCACTTACCGCTAGATACAACGATTGTACAGAAAAAAACAACGATTTAAAAGCACAATATGCAGAGTTAAATGCAAAGTATAACGACTTAATGAAACGTAGCTTAAATGATGCCGAACGTTTTAGTAATGCACTAAAAATAAAAGCAGAAGAGCTTGAAGCACGTGAAAAAAGATTATCAGAATTACAAGGTATAATCAATAAACAAGATTCATTATTAAACGCATTAAACAATACCGTAAAACGTGCATTATTGGCATTTAAATCTGATGAGATTAGTGTGGAAATGAAAAACGGAAAAGTATATGTTTCTTTAAGTGATAAATTATTGTTTAAATCTGGCAGTGCCGCAATTGAAGATAAAGGTTTAGATGCCATTAAAACATTAGCAGATGTGTTAAATAAAAATGCCGATATTGATGTATTAATTGAAGGCCACACGGATAATATTCCAATTAAAACTGCTAAGTACGAAGACAACTGGTCGTTAAGTGCTGATAGGGCTTTAAGTATTGTGCGCTTATTAAGTAACGAGCATCATGTAAACCCAAAACGTTTAGAAGCTGCTGGTAGAGCAGAGTTTTACCCTAAAGCAAGCAACGAAACAGCCGATGGACGTGCTAAAAACCGTAGAACAGAAATTATACTATCTCCAAAATTGGATGAATTGTATAAGTTGATAGAAAAAAATAGAAGATAATTAAACATAAATTTTAGATTGTATAAGCCGCAATAAACAACCGTTTATTGCGGCTTTTTATTTATTACGTTTAACAAAAACTGCATAATTACCACTAATGTAAAGTACAACCCTTAACTTTTATATACGGGTTAATTGGCCTATTTTTGGCGCATGAATTCGGTAAAAACAGATCACAATCCACAGTATTTTATAGATTTAGAAGACCAACATGGTGCACATAACTACCACCCGCTGCCTGTAGTTATTAATAAAGGCGAAGGTATTTTTATGTATGATGTAGAAGGCAAAAAATATTTTGATTTTTTATCAGCATATAGTGCCGTAAACCAAGGCCACTGCCACCCGCGCATCATAAAAGCATTAACAAACCAAGCACAAAAATTAACATTAACCAGCCGCGCTTTTCATAATAACTTATTAGGCGAATACGAAAAGTATATCACCAACTTATTTGGTTATGATAAAGTATTACCCATGAATACTGGGGTTGAAGGAGGCGAAACTGCTATAAAATTAGCTAGACGATGGGGCTACACGGTTAAAGGTATTGCCGAAAACCAAGCACATATTTTATTTGTGGAAGGTAATTTTTGGGGCCGAACCATGTCTGCTATTTCATCAAGCAACGATCCAAGTAGTTTTTTAAATTTTGGTCCTTTTATGCCAGGATTTAGTTTAATTCCGTACAATAATTTAACAGCATTAGAAGAAGCATTTAAGGCCAACCCAAATATTGCTGCATTTATGTTTGAACCTATACAAGGCGAAGCAGGTGTAGTAGTACCAGATGAAGGATATATTGCAGGTGTAAGAAAGCTATGTACACAATATAATGTGTTAATGATTGCCGATGAAGTGCAAACTGGATTATGCCGTACAGGTAAAATGCTTGCTTGCGATTATTACGATGTAAAACCCGATTTAGTAATATTAGGCAAAGCTTTATCAGGTGGTGTTTTACCAATATCGGCAGTATTGGCTAACAATGAAGTAATGCTAACCATAAAACCAGGCGAGCATGGCAGCACTTACGGTGGAAATCCATTAGCAAGTGCAGTAGCCATGGAAGCTTTAAAAGTTTTAATTGATGAAAATTTAGCAGATAATGCTTACAAAATGGGGGAACTTTTCCGCAACAGAATGATACAACTTCAAGCCAAAACAAATTTGGTTGAATTGGTGCGTGGTAAAGGACTTTTAAATGCCATTATTATTAAACCATATGGCGAAAATAAAACTGCATACGATGTGTGTTTAGCAATGAAAGAAAATGGATTATTAGCCAAGCAAACACATGGAGATATTATTAGATTTGCTCCTCCGCTTACCATTAACGAAGCTCAGTTAAATGAGGCTTGCGACATTATTGAACATACCATTTTAGGCTTAGCATAATTAGTTAATTTACATGCATCATCACATAAACCCTCAGCTTACGTTAGCCGAAGTAGCGTTAATTATTAAAACAGAAAAACAACTTGTTTTATCAAACCAAGCCGAACAAAAAATCACAGCTTGTAGGGATTATTTAAATGAAAAAATGAGTAAAAAAGATGCTGTTTTTTATGGCATTAATACTGGCTTTGGTTCTTTGTGCAACACACAAATTTCTGATGCAGATTTAACTCAATTACAACAAAACTTATTGTTATCTCACGCTTGTGGCACCGGAGATTTTGTACCAAGAGACGTGGTTAAACTCATGTTGTTATTAAAAATACAATCACTTAGTTATGGCCATAGCGGTGTGCAATTAATAACGGTTAATAGGTTAATTTACTTTTTTAACAACGATATTTTACCTGTAGTTTACCAACAAGGTTCGTTAGGTGCTAGTGGTGATTTGGCTCCGCTTGCGCACTTATCATTGCCATTATTAGGTCTGGGTGAGGTATGGAAAAATACAAATGGCAATTGGAATAGGGTGCCAAGTATTGATATTTTAAATGAACATAAAATTGAGCCTATTTCGCTTCAATCAAAAGAAGGATTAGCATTAATTAATGGAACTCAATTTATGTTGGCTTATGGCGTACATAATATTTTAACTGCTCAACATTTATACAAACATGCCAACCAAATTTCAGCTGTAAGTATTGATGCATTTGATGCTAAAATTGAACCATTTACAGAACAACTACACCAAATACGTGCACATAAAGGACAACTAGAAACGGCTAAACAAATTAGGGAATTATTGGCCGATAGCGAAATCACAAAACAACTAAAAGTACAAGTACAAGATCCTTATTCTTTCCGTTGTATACCTCAAGTACATGGTGCAAGCTATGATACCATAGAATACGCTGCATCAGTTATAGAAACGGAGATGAATTCGGTTACCGATAATCCAAATATTTTTGTTGATGAAGACTTGATTTTATCCGGTGGAAACTTTCATGGCCAACCACTTGCTTTGGTATTAGATTTTTTAGCAATTGCAGTGGCAGAGTTAGGCAGTATTAGCGAGCGAAGAACTTTTCAGTTAATAGCAGGTTTAAGAAATTTACCCGCATTTTTAACACCAAACCCAGGTTTAAATTCTGGCTTTATGATTCCACAATATACCGCTGCAAGTATTGTTAGCCAAAGCAAACAATTATGTACACCTGCAAGTGTAGATAGTATTGTTAGTAGCAATGGCCAAGAAGACCATGTAAGTATGGGAGCAAATGCTGCTACAAAATGCTATAAAGTGGTAGAAAATACCCAACGCGTATTGGCCATAGAATTATTAAATGCTGCTCAAGCTTTAGAATTTCGCAGACCAGCAAAATCATCGACTTTTGTAGAAACTTTTGTTGCACAATTCCGTAAAAATGTATCATTTAACAAAGCAGATAGGGCTTTGTATTTAGATATTGAAGCTTCGGTAAATTTTATACAGAATAATTAAAGAGTATTGAAAGTGGTTAAGCACATATTGATTGTATTTATTGCACAGTTAATTGGTATATTAAATACCAATACAACCATTGCGTGCAATCAAATTAATGGTGCGAGTGAACTTAAATATTCAGCCAAAGTAGAAACCACATTTAATAGTGCTTTAAGGTTTGATACTGGTTTAACTAATACCAGTATAACTAGTATTAAAAACAGCATCACTCCTAGTTACAAACTAAATACAACTTACTTTTCGGCAACAAAATATAAGTGTCTTGTTCGTTTGTTTTTAACGAGTGAGATGCAGATATACTCAGCGTTATATTTATTAAATAACGTGCTAAGAATATAAGACAAGACTTACACCACTAGCTACAACCAAAAGTAATGTAATACCAATTGCAATTATTTTTTAGTACAAACTAAAAAATAATTATACAATGGTAATGCCGATGCTACAGCAAAATAGTTCAATTATGCCAGAGCCGAAATTGAACTATATTGAATGTGCTTTCGGTATAAGTTCAATTTATAATTCTTTAATTTTATGAGTAATCAAGATAAATCACAAGACCGTGGTAACCTAATTGTAGGACTCGTTTTTGCAGCAATAATCATCATTGGTTTAATTGCAAACTATTTCACAAAATAATATCACTAAGGCCAATTGAGTAAAATCAATTGGCCTTAATTTTTATAATTATATCAACCCCAAAATTGGAGAAAACATAAGAGAAAATTGCAATAATTAGTAGCACACATTCGAGCTTTGTGGTTTACTGTGTTTATGTTACTTTTGTGCAAAGATAAAATTATGCTAAGATCAATGACCGGCTACGGTCAGGCTGAGGTAGACACAGAACGTTTTACCATAAAGGCCGAAATTAAATCGCTAAATAATAAATTTTTAGAAATAAACTTACGTATGCCAAAAGTTTGGCAAAGTAAAGATCACGAGGTGCGTAAAGAACTTACTAAATTGGTTGAACGCGGAAGTGCTCAGATAAATTTAAACGTTCAATTTAAACGTGCTGAAGATAAAGTAATGCCTATTAATAAAGATGTGGCAGCTTATTACTTAGGTGAATTAACACAGGTTTGTAACAGTGCAGGTTTAAATCCAGATTTGTTATCATCTACACTCTTGCAAATGCCAAATTTGTTTCAGCCAATAGAGGATGAAAACAACGAAGAAGATTTAAAAACTTTAATGCATGCTGTTAATTTAGCATTTACAGAGTTTGAAAAATTTAGGCAAAAAGAAGGTGATATGTTGGCCCATGAATTAAGCCGAATGACCCAA
Source organism: Bacteroidia bacterium (assembly GCA_034676125.1). Classification (GTDB taxonomy): domain Bacteria; phylum Bacteroidota; class Bacteroidia; order UKL13-3; family UKL13-3; genus UBA6183. The sequence goes on along the minus strand of JAUCCO010000002.1, from coordinate 38,431 downwards.
GCAATTATGCATCTTGTTAGCGAAGTAGAAGCTTTAGAAGCGGAAAGAATGCAAACAATTAGAGGCCGAATTGAAGGTGAATTGGCTCAACTAAAAGAAGAAAACTGGGACAAAAATAGGTTTGAACAAGAGTTGATTTATTACATAGAAAAACTTGACATAAGTGAAGAAAAAACCAGGCTAATTCAGCATTGTAGCTACTTTTTAGAAACAATGCAAACAAAATCGGCTGGTAAAAAACTAGGGTTTATTGCACAAGAAATGGGAAGAGAAATTAATACCATTGGCAGTAAGGCTAATCATTTTAAAATTCAACAACGTGTGGTTGAAATGAAAGATGAATTAGAGAAAATTAAAGAGCAAATAAATAATATTATTTAAGCTACGTTATTAAACAATTAACAATTTCATTTTTAAATAAATTTGATGAGTATTAAAGATACTTTATTTGACAAAAAAACTAGTACCAATTTTAAGAAAGTAATTATTTTTTGTGCTCCTTCGGGCTCTGGTAAAACTACCATTGTAAAACACTTACTTTCTATAGATGACCGTTTAGCATTTTCGGTAAGTGCTTGCACACGTGACAAACGATCGAATGAAATTGATGGAAAAGATTATTATTTTTTATCGCACGAGGAGTTTAAAACTAGAATAGACAACAATGAATTTTTAGAGCATGAAGAAGTGTATGGTGGAAACTTTTATGGCACTTTAAAATCAGAAGTTGATAGGATTTGGGAGCACGGCAAAGCGGTTATTTTTGATGTAGATGTAGAAGGCGGACTAAACATAAAAAAACATTTTGGCGAAAATGCATTGGCTGTATTTGTTAAGCCACCAAGTATAAAAACGCTAGAAGAAAGGCTAAGGTTTAGATCAACAGAAACAGAAGAAACTTTGCGTATAAGAATTGATAAAGCTGTTGAAGAATTACAATACGAAAACAGGTTTGAATATGTATTAATAAATGAAAATCTTTCGGATGCACTTATCGTTGCGGAGGATTTAATAAATAAATTTTTAACCAAATAATACATCATGAAAATTGGTTTATTTTTTGGCTCATTTAACCCTGTTCATACCGGGCATTTGTTAATTGCAAATTACTTTGTACAGTTCACCCAGCTTGATCAAATTTGGTTTATTGTTTCTCCTCAAAATCCATTTAAAGCAAACGGAACTTTATTAAACGAAACGATAAGACTTGAGATGCTAAAATTAGCTATAAATGGTGACGAACGTTTTAAAGCAAGCGATTTTGAGTTTAACTTACCTCGACCTTCTTACACTGTAAATACTTTAGCTGAACTGCAAAAGGCCCATCCAAACTACACTTTTGTACCCATTATTGGTGGCGATAATTTGCAATCATTTCATTTATGGAAAGATTACCAAACCATCATCAACAACCACGAGATATTTGTATACCGAAGAGTTGGTTTTCATGAAAATCCATTGCTGGCTAATAATGATAAAATAAAAATATTTGAAGTTCCGTTGCTTAATATTTCATCAACTTATATTAGAGAAATGTTGCAAGCAAATAAGTCGATAAAATATTTAGTACCTGATAAAGTTGCCGAGTATATTATTACAAATGGCTTATACAAAAAAGCTTAAAAATACGGTGTTAGTTCAACAAATTAGTTTGTTCAATATCAATAGTATCATTACTTACTTTTTGGTACCAACTATTTGATTTAACTTTATCTTTAGGCAATTCTATATAGTAAATTTTACCACCATCAACAGTTAATTTTCTGGTGCGTAACCACGGATTTAGTACTTTAATATCTTTATAAGTAGTTGCATTATCTAAACCATATTTTATTAAATCTGGAATGCTGCGGTTAACCCTAACTTTTATAGTTTTAGCTAAAGTATACTTATGATTTGCAGTAACATTGAAGCCATAACTTTGTGGTTTTTCTACTATTTGTTTGATGGCTAAAATTCTAAACACATATCTAGATGTTTCTGTATTTAAAAACAAATCGTAATAGTTACTTACACCTTGTTGTTGCAACTGCCTACGTACACCATCAATACCCATATTGTATGATGCAGCTACAAGTGCCCAACTGTTAAATACTTTATAGGCTTCGGTAAAATACTTACAAGCAGCCTCTGTAGATTTTTCGATATTATAACGTTCATCAACATCTGCATTTACTTCTAGTCCATATCCTTTTGCAGTACCTTCTAAAAATTGCCAATAACCTGATGCGTTTGCAGGAGAAACTAAATTTTGTAGTCCGCTTTCGGCTAAAACAACATATTTCATGTCGTCTGGAATTTGATTTTTACGCAAAATAGTTTCAACTATCGGAAAAAATTTATGCGCACGTTTTATCATCAACAAAGTTTGCGATTGCCAATACACGTTTGTTAATATTTCGCGGTCGTAACGCTCTTGTACATCAAAATCTGTAACAGGAACTTCTTCGTTTGCAAACATAAGTTTATCAGGCGTGGCCAAAGAGTATATCTTGTAATAGGTTTCAAACTCTTTTTGAATTTTGTCATCATCAGTTAAAGTAGCATGAATAAAAAAACCAGACAAGCCAGTTATAAAAACAATAACAAAAAAATACTTCACTTTTGTACTTAACATGATACAAAGATAGATTGTTAAAACGAGCAACAAAACTTAGTGCATAATTATACTTGATTATTACACACAGAAGTAATTTATGCTAAACCAATTGTGTTTAAATAGAAGCATTACCTATAATAGCGTTTAAAATACTTAATTTGTGTTCCCGTTTTAATACTCAAACAATGAAAATACTTAAATACATTGCATTAGGAATCTTATCACTACTAATACTATTGCTGATAGTAAGTTTGTTTTTGCCCAACAAGGTTAGGGTTGAAAGAAGTATAACCGTAAATACTGAAGCTGAGGTTCCGTTTAAATTAATTAATAACCTTGATGCGTTTAATAGTTGGAGCCCTTGGGATGATATGGATTCCACTGCACAATACAAGTACAGCGACACATTGGTGGGCGAAAATGCATGGATTAGTTGGATTAGTAGTAATGCTAAAATAGACAAAGGAAAATTAACCATAATTTCATCTAAACCTTACGAATTAATTGCCCTGAAACTCGAATTTAATAATCAAGAACCATCGGTTACTAAGTTCATATTTAATGAAGAAAATAATTCAACCAAGTTAGCGTGGCAATTAGAAATAAATTTTGGCTACAACTTAATTGGCAGGTGGTTTGGCCTATTTATGGATGATATGATTGGTGCTGATTGCGAAAAGGGATTGCTTAAAATTAAGCAGCTTTGCGAAGCTCAACCCATAAATGAAAGCATTGTTGGGTTTGATGTAAACTTAAAAAACATGCCTGAAGAAAACTACTTATACATTATAAACAAGCACACTCCATCAGAAGAAATTGGATTAAAAATTGGAGAAAACTTATTGAAGTTAGATACTTATTTAAAATCAAATAATATTACATCATCAACCCCACCCTTTACAGCATGGTATAGCGATAGCCATTTTATTACTGGCATGAGTTTTATTGGTGAACCGCCAATACTAGAAAAAGGGATTAAGTTGGGTAAATTAAATGCGGGAGAGGCTTTTGTGGTGAGTTATTACGGTGCATACAACAACACCAAATTAGTTTACGATAATATGGACAGCTATCTAATACAAAAAGGACGAACTTTATCAGCACCACCTCGCGAGGTTTATGTTACTGATCCTATGTTAGAACTAGACACATCAAAATGGTTAACGGAAATTATTTTCCCTGTTAATTAAAGTTAATCGAAAGCACCACGTAATTCGTTTACTTTATTTGCATCAAGCCTAATAAAAATAAACAACAAAATAGTAAAACTTAAAAGTGATGAACCACCATAACTAAAAAATGGTAAAGGAATACCAATAATGGGCATTAACCCCAAGGTCATACCAATATTAATTAAAAAGTGGAAGAACAAAATGGAGGCAACACTATAACCATAAATGCGGTTAAACTTATACCGCTGCCTTTCTGCTAAGTGCACAATGCGCCATAAAAACAGCATGTATAATACAACAAAAACTAACGAACCTACAAAGCCAAACTCTTCACCAATGGTACAAAAAATAAAGTCGGTGCTTTGCTCGGGTACAAACCTAAATTTGTTTTGTGTCCCTTCTAAATAACCTTTTCCAAATAAGCCACCACTGCCAATTGCAATTTTACTTTGCATTACATTATAGCCAGCACCTTTTAAATCAACTTCTTTTCCCAATAAAACATTTATACGCGATTTTTGATGCGCTTGAAGTACATTTTCAAACACATAATCAACACTACTTACATAGGCCATCATAGCAATTGCTACCCCAATAACAACTAATATATTTTGTTTGGTACGCCTAATTACTAAAGTAAATAAAGCTGCAATAATTGCTATGGCAATACTTAAATAAAGTGCATGCATAACCAATGCTAACACACTTAATAATATAACTACAAATCCTAAAAACAATAACCAACCAGATAAACCTTCGCGGTACAATACAAAAACAAACGAACCAAACACCAATGCACTTCCTGTTTCGTTCTGGAAAAGAATAATAATCAAAGGCAAAAAGCTAATAAAACCTGCAATGAGCTGCGTTTTTTTGTCACTAAATTTAACATTAAATCCGCTTAAAAACTTAGCCAAAGCCAATGCTGTTCCAAACTTGGCAAACTCGGCTGGTTGCATCCTAAATCCTGCAATCTCAATCCACGAACTAGAGCCTTTAACTGTAGTACCTATAATCAACACGGCAATTAATAAAAATATAGATATACCATAAATTGGATAGGCAAAAGCATAAAAAAACTTCTCGTCTACAAACAAAATTAATATACCAATAAACACCGATAAGCCAATCCAGATTAACTGCTTACCATAATTCATATTGGTATCATAAATCATAGGATATTCTTCTCGGTATACCGAAGCATAAATGCACAATAATCCACCAATCACAAATACAAAATACAGTACTAGTGTAAGCCAATCAATGCTAGCGGGTTTTGGTTGTTGCTGCTGCTGTATCATTTTTATGTACTAAATTTCCTTTAAGCATTCGTTCTAATAAATACTTACGTGTATCATGCTTTCCTGTTAAATATTGCTCAATCATTAAACTTGCAATTGGCGCTGCCCAGGTTGCTCCAAATCCTGCATTTTCAACAAATACAGCAATTGCAATTTTAGGATTATCTTTTGGTGCAAAAGCAAAAAATACCGAGTGATCTTTACCATGTGGATTTTGTGCAGTACCTGTTTTACCACACATTTCTATACCTGGAATTTTGGCTATTCTACCAGTACCGCGTTCAATTACATCATACATTCCATTAACTACCACACCATAATATGGCGTATCAACACTGGCCCAATGTTTTTTATTATACTCAGGATTAGCGTTAGGTTTGCCATCAATTTGTTTTACTACATGTGGTGTAACATAATACCCACGGTTAGCAACAATTGCCGTGGCATTTGCCATTTGCAGTGGCGTAATACCTAACTCGCCTTGTCCAATAGCTAAGGATATTGTTGTTGATGATTTCCATCTATATCTGCCATAAATTTTATCGTAATAGGTAGTTGGTGGTAAAAATCCTTGTCCCTCTCCATACAAATCAACGCCTAACTTGTGGCCAATACCAAAACTACTCATGTGGTCGTACCACTTTTTATATGCTGTTTCAGAGTTTGGATACATTAAGTTATCAATTAAACTGCGGTATACATGACAGAAATAAGCGTTGCATGAAACGGCTACTGCACCTTGTAAATTTAATGGTGAACTGTGTGGATGGCATCCAACTTTTAAACCACCCATGCGGTAACCACCATTACAGCTATATAATGTATTTTGTGTTAGCACACCTTCTTGTTGTCCTACCAAACTCATTAATACTTTAAAAATAGAACCTGGTGGATAAGGAGCAGCAAGCGGACGATTAAATAATGGTTTTGCAGGATCTTTTAATAACTTCATGTAGTTGTTACCACGCTGCCTGCCAACAAATAAATTGGGGTCGTAAGTAGGCATACTTATCAAAGATAAAATTTCGCCAGTTGCAGGTTCAATTGCTACCACACTACCAATTTTATTGGTTAATAATTGTTCGCCTAATTCTTGTAACTTTTGATCAATGCTTAAAGTTATGTTTTGCCCAGCTAAAGCAGCTGTATCAAACATTCCATCTTTATATCGGCCTTGTGTACGATTTTTACTATCAACCAAAACATACCGCACACCTTTGCGGCCACGCAACACTTCCTCGTAACTTCTTTCAACCCCACTAATTCCTTTAAAATCGCCCATGCGATAATAGCCATTGCTATTTTCAATATCCCTATCGGTAACCTCACCAATATAACCCATAATGTGGGCCGCATTGCTATGTTGATATTTACGGTCGGTTCTTACTTCAACATAAAAGCCAGGAAAATCAAATAGTTTTTCTTGAAAAGCGGCATAAATAGGAATGGTTAATTGCTTTTCGAAAACAGAAGGACGGTATGGTGCATATCCTTTGCTGCGTTTCATCTTTTCGAAACGTTGAATATAATCCTCTTTTTCAATTCCTAAAACCCTACAAAATTCGCTTGTATCAAGTCCTTTTGTTTGCTCAGGAATTACAATTAAATCATAAATAGCATCATTGTATACCAACAATTCGCCTGTACGATCATACACTAAACCCCGCGCAGGATATATGGTTTGCTCCTGCAACACATTTTCTTGTGCCGAGCGAAGGTAGCTATCATCTAACAATTGCATAACAGCTAAACGTAAAATGTAAACTATTGCAACCGAAAAGAAAATAACCAGTAAAACGCGTTGTTTTGAGGTGCTATCCATTACTTATTTTGGTGTTGTAAAATAACATTTGTCCAACAACAATCATCAACACAGTTACCAACGTGCTTAATATAATGCGCAACAAGGTGCTAAAGAATTCTTGGAAACCATAAATCTCAAGAAAAAATAAGAAAGTATGGTGTGTAATTGTCATTATAAAACAATACACAATAAACCATACCACACCCTTTTTACTCATTGAGGGGCGAATGTGGTTTTCCAAATCTTCTTTGGTAGTTGCAAACCTTAAATAATGTACCCTTACATAAGCCAATAATACTGTAGCGGCAATGTGTAATCCAGGGGTACTGCTAAAAGTATCCATAACTGCGCCACATAAAAAAGCTAAAAATAGTGCTTGCCATGGCTTAATGGTAACTGGTAACAACAAAATAAAATTAATATAAATATAGGGGTTGATGTTGCTGCTCAACTCTATGTTATCAACCACAAGTATCTGCACCAATATTATACCGGCAAACCTTAATAGATATGTAAAAAAATCTAATATCACTTTTTATCTTTTGGTAAAGTTTGTTCTAGCTCTTGTTGTTCGTTTTTTAACAAATTGCTAATAATATATACTGTAGAAACTGTACTAAAATCAGTAAACAATTCTACTTCAATTGCGTGAAAATTATCACCTGCATCTAAAGTATGTTTAGCTATTTTACCTATAGGAATACCTTCAGGAAAAATAGTAGAAAAATTACTGGTGATTACCAAATCGCCAATTTCTATAGGCACATGTTTATTTACATCAAGTAACTTAGAAATTTTGGGATTTTTACCATCCCAAACTAACGAACCAAATGCACCTGTTTTTTGAAGCTTTGCACTAATCTTGCAATTACTGTTTAATAGCGATAATACGGTACAATAATGTTCACTCACATTCATTACAATACCTACAATACCGTTTTCGCTTATTACGCCCATTTCGCGCTTAATACCATGTAAGCTACCTCTATTTAGGGTGATATAATTGTTACGTTTGGTTACCGAGTTATTTACAACTTGTGCTGCTGTGTACTGGTATTGTTGTTTATATACAGTATCGTTTATGCTATTGATACTAATATTATTTTGGTAATACGAAATTATTTGTTGAGAACGTAACCGTGCATTTTCTAATTGCAAACTATCATTAACCCTACGTAAATTAAAATACTCTTGTGTGTTGCTTACTCCATTATAAAAGTTATTTGCTACACCATTTGTATAGTTTAAAAAACTTGCTTTTTGATAATTATTGAACCTGTAAATAATAACAAATGCAGCAATCTCCAGCACGAAGAATATAAAAAATACGTGGTATTTGTATATAAAAAATATGAGGTTGCGCATCTATATAAAAACTCGAATTAAGAATATCAAAACACTAAATAAGTAAAGCCATTTCAACACTCGGACTTCGTAATTTCTTAGGTCATTAAAAATTTAAAATTCTTTAAATTTTTAAGTGCCATACCCGTTCCACGCACAACTGCACGCAGTGGATCTTCGGCCACATGCACTGGCAATTTTGTTTTTGCCGCAATACGCACATCCAAACCACGAAGTAATGCACCGCCACCGGTTAAATACAAACCTGTTGAGTAAATATCTGCAGAAAGTTCTGGTGGTGTTAATTCTAACGCACGCAAAACAGCTTCTTCTATTTTAGAAATTGATTTATCTAAAGCTGCTGCAATTTCGCTATACGTAACGGTAATTTGTTTAGGAATACCTGTCATTAAATCTCTACCATTTACAGCAAAATCTGGTGGTGGATTTTCTAACTCAGTTAATGCAGCACCAACTTCAATTTTAATTCTTTCGGCAGTACGTTCACCCACAAGTAGGTTATGTTGTCTGCGCATATAATCTAAAATATCATCAGTAAATTCATCACCAGCCACACGAATAGATTGATCGCAAACAATACCCGCTAATGCAATAACTGCAATCTCGGTAGTACCGCCACCAATATCAATAATCATGTTACCCATTGGTTCAAACACATCAATACCAATACCAATTGCAGCCGACATAGGTTCGTGAATTAGATAAACCTCTTTAGCACCAGCACGTTCAGCGCTATCACGCACTGCACGTTTTTCAACCTCGGTAATGCCCGATGGTATACAAATAACCATACGTTGTTGAGGTTTAATAATTTTGCTAGTTTGCGGTATCATCTGAATCATACCCCTAATCATGTGCTCTGCAGCCTGAAAATCAGCAATTACTCCATCTTTTAATGGGCGTATTGTTTTAATATCTTCGTGCGCCTTACCATGCATTTGTTGTGCTTGGCTACCCACGGCAATTACATTACCTGTCTTACGATTTATAGCAATTATTGATGGTTCATCTACTACCACCTGATCTTTATGAATAATCAGTGTGTTGGCAGTGCCAAGGTCAATTGCTAAATCTTGCGTCAAGAAGCTAAAAACTCCCATATATTAGTTCTAATTCGTTAAGTGCGATTAATAGCGTGCAATATAAAAATATATTTAGCAAATATGGTGGCATGTTATCCACTATTTTAACAGATTTATTTTGCGCGTAAATGTGTGTTTGGCTTGAGCTGCCTTAAATTAGTGTTTAAAATGCCTAATTCCTGTAAAATACATGGCCATATTATTGGCATTACAATAGTTTACACTCAACTCGTCTTTAATTGATCCGCCTGGCTGAATTACTGCATCAATTCCTTCTAAACCAGCAATCTCAACACAATCTGGAAAAGGGAAAAATGCATCACTCGCCATAACAGCGCCATTAAGTTCAAAACCAAACTCTTTGGCTTTATTTATTGCACCTTTTAATGCATCAATTCTCGATGTTTGGCCACAACCAATACCAATTAATTGTTTATTTTTTGCTAATACGATGGTGTTGCTTTTGGTATGTTTTACAATAATATCTGCAAACAGCATATCCGTAATTTGCCTTTCGGTAGCGGCTTTGGTGGTAACTAATTTAAGGTCGGTTGATTTTAAAATCACCAAATCTTTATCTTGTTCTACCACACCATTCAATATACTTCTAAACTGTTTGCCAGCCGGTATTTTACCATTTTGAACCAATAAAATTCTATTCTTTTTACTTTGCAAAATTTCTAATGCTTTGCCTTCAAATGCTGGTGCAATGAGCACTTCCATAAAAAGTTTGTCAATTTGCAATGCTGTAGCTTCATCAATTGGTTTGTTTGATGCAATTATACCTCCAAAGGCCGAAGTTGGATCTGCTGCCAAAGCATCAATATAGGCTTGCGCAATTGTAGCTCGAGTAGCCAATCCACAAGGGTTATTATGTTTGATGATGGCAATTGTTGGCTCACTAAAATCGTTTATTAAACTCAATGCTGCATCAACATCTAATAGGTTATTGTATGATAATTCTTTGCCATGTAACTGGGTAAATAATTCGTTTAAATTACCATAATAAACTCCCTTTTGATGAGGATTTTCGCCATATCGCAATGTTTTTGCAGGTGCCACACTCGCTTTAAATCCAGTGGTGGTTTCTTTATCAAAATAGTTAAAAATTAAACCATCGTAATGAGATGTGGTATGAAAAGATTTTGTAGCATAGTGCCTGCGTTGTTCTATTGTTGTTGTGCCATCTTGCGAGGCCAACGTTTCAGCTACCGAAGCAAAATCTGCTTTATCACAAACAATTAGCACATCATTAAAATTTTTGGCTGCTGCGCGAATCAATGAAACACCGCCAATATCAATTTTTTCAATTATTTTACTTTCGTCAGTAGTGCTTTTTACGGTTTCTTCAAATGGATATAAATCTACCACCACAATATCAAAAAATGGAATGTCAAATTCTACCACTTCTTTTTGATCTTGCTCATTATTTCTGCGAGCTAAAATCCCCCCAAATACTTTTGGATGTAAGGTTTTAACCCTTCCGCCCAAAATACTTGGGTAGCTGGTTAAGTCTTCCACACGGTTAACTTTTATTCCTAGGTTTTCAATAAACTCTTGTGTACCACCTGTTGAATAAATATTTACACCTAACTTATTTAAGGTTTTAGCTAAAATATCTAAACCATCTTTATAAAAAACAGAGATTAAAGCATTGGTAATTTTGCGCGATTCTTGCATACGTGTAACGAATTATTTTAAGAGCCGCAAAAGTAAGCTAAGATATTGGGATTTTTAAGCTTGTGTGTATGATTTTTAGCGAATCATTTTTTTATTACACAACATTAACCTCGGGTACAATAGTTACCCCAAATTTATTTAATACACTGGCCTGAATATCTAGTGCTAATTGCCAAATTTCGTTTCCTGTTGCTCCACCATAATTTACCAAAACCAAGGCTTGGTCTTTGTGAGAGCCAGCATGGCCAACTACTTTACCTTTCCAGCCACATTGTTCAATCATCCAACCTGCGGCTACTTTAATATTTCCTGCACTTGCAGGGTAACCTACAATACCAGGAAAATTTACCTGCAAACTTGCAAATTGTGCTGCTGGAATTTCCGGATTTTTAAAAAAGCTGCCTGCATTACCTAAAACTTTAGGGTTAGGCAATTTGCTTTGTCTAATACTAACTACAGCATCACTCACATCTTTTACAGTAGGGTTGATAATTTGTTTTTCGGTTAATACTTGTTGTATTGCACCATACGAAGTATTTAAAATGGGTTGTTTTGATAATTTAAATATTACTGAAGAGATGATATATTTTCCTTTTGCCTCGTGCTTAAAAACACTTTCGCGATAACCAAAATTACACTGTTCTTTGCTAAACTTAACCATGTCGCCAGTTGTAATTTCAACCGCCTCAAGACTATCAAAAGTATCTTTTATTTCAACACCATAAGCTCCAATATTTTGCATGGGAGCAGCTCCAACACAACCGGGTATTAAACTTAAGTTTTCAACCCCACCTAAATTTAAATTAACACAATACATCACAAAGTCGTGCCATACCTCGCCAGCCATTACTTTTATCCAAGTATTGTTTTGGTTTTCGTTAATTATTTCAATTCCTTTTAAATTCATTTTAATGGCCATACCATCAAAATCTGCAGTTAGCAAAACATTACTACCACCACCTAAAATAAGTAACTTCCTATCATTTAAATTAAAGGCTGCACAAAAAATACAAAGCTCTTCAAGCGTGTCAATGAGCACAAATTCCTTTGCCTTTACATCAATACCAAATGTATTGTATTCTTTAAGCGATATGTTTTGCTGTATGTACATAACAATGGCAATTAAACAAAAGCCTTTTAAAATACCATGCTAAATTTTCAAACACTATATTTGCCAGCGTGAATTTAAAGCTGCCGCACATTAATATTCTTTTTAAAAGATTGCTATTAGCCTATGTGCTATATACTTTTTGTAGATTAGTTTTTTTTGTTACCTACTTCAAATTTTTTGTAACAAAATCAACCATAAGTATACTTGGAGCTTTTTTAAGTGGGGTTTGGTTTGATACTTCGGCCATCATGTACACTTTTGGTTTAGTAGTTTTGATGCACATTTTACCAATTAATTTACGTAACACTAAAACCTACCAATTAATAATAAAACTAATATTTATGTTAGCTGCGGCCATTGCATTGGTATTGAATTTTATTGATGTAGCATATTTTAATTTTAGCGGAAAGCGCAGTGGTTTTGAGTTGATAAAAATGCAAAGCACGCAAAACGTTTCGCCAATTACTTACTTAATAGATTATTGGTATTTATTGTTATTAATCATTACCGTTTTATATACTTTATGGAGGGTTTATCCTGAGCTAAATCTAAAAAATAGTGTTAACCAAAACCCATCAATTATTGTACAATTTTTGGCAATGATTTTAATTGGTGCTGCAACATTTTTAGGCGCTCGTGGTAGCCTGGGATTAAAACCATTAAACACTTTAGATGCCGCTAAATTCGCAGGTGCAGAGTTAATGCCACTTACGCTTAATACTCCTTTTCAAATGTTAATGACAATTGAACAAACTGGTGTTGAAGAAAAAAATTACATGACAGAAGTTGAGGCTAAAAACCTTTTCAACCCTAATAAAATAACTTTAAAAAACGGTGAAGATATAGGTAAAAATGTGGTGTTAATAATACTAGAAAGCATAGGAAAAGAATACGTAGGATTTTATAACAATAATAATGGATATACCCCCTTTATTGACTCGCTTATGCAGCATAGCGAAGTGTATATAAATGCATATGCAAATGGCAAACGAAGTATAGAAGGTATTCCTGCAATTATTGCATCAATGCCAAGTTGGTTACAAAGTGATTATATTAATAGTTTTTATCAAACCAATACCCTGCATAGCATTGGAAATTACTTAGCAAAACAAGGTTACCAAACATCGTTTTATCATGGTGGAAAAAACGGTACAATGAGTTTTGATAGGTTTGTAGCTAATACCCAAGCAGGTAAATATTATGGTTTAAATGAATATCCTAATCAAAAAGATTTTGATGGAAACTGGGGCATTGCAGACGAGCCTTATTTGCAATATGTAGCCAATGAAATTAACAAAACAAAGCAGCCATTTTTTACTACAGTATTTACGCTTTCATCTCATCACCCCTACCAATTACCTGCCATATATAAAAATAGATTTAAAGGCGGACCATTACCCATACACGCTACTGTAGAATATACCGATTATGCCTTACAGCAATTTTTTGAAACAGCTAAAAAACAACCTTGGTACAGCAACACTATTTTTGTATTTACGGCCGATCATAGTAGTGAAAACATGTTGCCTTATTACTTAACAACTCATGGTAAATATGCAGTGCCTTTATTTGTTTATAATGCAACACCAACTACCCATGATAGTTTGCCTAAAATTATTACTAAAACTACCGACCATTTAAGTATTTTACCTATCATTTTAAATAAGGTTTTGCCAAAAAATACTACTTATTTTAGTTTTGCTGGCAATGGTGCCATTCAGTTTGATGGAGGTATTTATCAACTAATAAATTACCCTTACATATTACAATTTAATGGAGAAAAAAGTATAGGTTTTTATAATTTAAGCAATGATAGTTTGATGAAAGAGAACCTAATAAACACAGCCAATATTGATGTATTAAACACAATGGAATTATACTTAAAAGCTAACATACAGCAGTACAATAACAAATTAATAAACAATAAAACGCACTAGTTATTTTTTTTTACGCATACGGTAAAGTGCAACCACACAAACCACCATTAATATAATGCTTCCCGCTAATTCTAAAAAAATAATATTTTTCATAAATCAGCCAATTCTTGTTTTAATTTTTTAGTTAATCCATCAACCACCAATTGGTAAGAATGGTCAATTAATTCTAATATTAATTTATCAGGTACATCTCGATTATAAACTACGGTATTCCAATGTTGCTTATTCATGTGGTAACCTGGTTTTATTGATGGATATTGAGAACGTAACTCCAAGGCATAATCTGGATTGCACTTTAAGTTGCAGCTATTAGGTTCGCTAAAACTAGTAAGCGAAAATACTTTTCCCATTACTTTAAACACCAAAGTATCTTCGCCAAAGGGCAATGTTTCTTCAACACCTTTTTTATTTAAACAGTATGTTCTAAATGCTTCGATATGCATGATTACAAAATGCGGTAACCAATGGTAAACTGAAACATATTTGCCCTAGTGCTATAGTTAATTTTTTGGCCAGACGAAGTTGTAATTGTTTTGCCTAAATCACCAAGGCTGCCATCGTAACGCACATCTAAATTAATTTTGCCCAAATTAACACCAACACCAACTTGCATACCTACTGAAAAAGAATTGAAATTATCTTTAGAAAAGTTGGGGTCGTTAAGTGAAACCGGAGCCTCTTGATTTGCACTTGCTAAAAACTGAAGATTTGGGCCGGCATTAATACGAAATACAGCTAATTTATAACCCACCAATAATGGAACATCAATATAAGTAAGTGTGTTGGTTACTGTTAATTTTGAAGCATTATCTGTAAAAACACCCTTGCGTTGGGTAAATAACACTTCTGGCTGAATATAAAATGCATCAGAGCTGTTACGCACAAATGCCCCACAAATAAACCCTGTTGTAGAGTTTGCATCACCCAAATTAGGCGCACTTGTTAACGAACTTAAATTAATACCGGCCTTAACACCAAACTCAATAGCTTGCGATTGTGCATCTATTGCAAATAAAGTTACCAAAACTATTGCTGCTATTTTTTTCATACTCCAAAAATACAACAAACGCCCGCATTTACATGCAGACGTTTGTTAATATTTAAAAATGTTTAATTAGTTATAAGCTGGCAAAAAGCCATATTTTTTCCCTAACTCCAATTGTGTTTCTAAAAAATTATCAGGATAGTTAACGTTTACACCTTCTACTTTATCACCATTTAGTACCGGTACAATTTGTGGTTGAATAAACCCTTTGTAAGGAGCTGTATTCAATTTCGCAAATCTATCACGCACTTCTTTTAATAAGGTTTGATCTACTTTTACACCGTAACCTTCAACTAATGCTGTAGCTGCGGCAAAATCTCCTTCTGATTTAATACGTTGAATTTCGCGTAATAACTGGCCAAATAAATTACGTAATTTTTCATAATCGTTCACTTTTACGTATGTTTTTCCATCCTTTTTTACCCACTCAATTACGTTTTCTGCTTTGCCTTTATCAAATGCCCAAGCAGCTACCAATTGGCGGTTACGCATGTGTGCTTCTTCTAAATGATCGCCTAATTCAATACGCGTTAATTGGGTAATTAATCCGTTACGGATGTATCCATCAAACTCACATTTACCAACTTCTAGGTTTGGCATTACACCTAAATCAACTAATTTTTGATCATAAATGTAATACAGTGCCACTAAATCAGCACGAGCTTCTTCTAAAGTGCTTGCATAATTTTTTAGGGTTTGATCAGGATCACCAACACCCTTGTTAATTTGCCCTGAAGCATGACCAATTACTTCGTGCATATCAGTATGCAAATCGCCAGCAATCGAGCCATATTTTTTATTTCTTTCAATTTCTTCAGGAGTTAAAGCAAACTCTTGCATCATTGGGCTTTTTGCACCTGCTACATTATAAGCATGTACAACATTACCTAACGAAACAGACTTAGAACCGTGGTGTTGACGAATCCAATTTGCATTTGGCAAGTTAATACCAATTGGGGTAGATGGCGAAGCGTCTCCAGCTTCTTGTATCACCGTAATTACTTTAGCAGTAATACCTTTTACTTCTTTCTTTTTATGTTCGGGCATTAATGGCGAATTGTCTTCAAACCATTGTGCATTACTTGCAATTTTTGCAATACGTTTGGTGGCTTCCATATCCTTAATAGACACTACCGATTCAAACGAAGCTCGTTTGCCAATTGCATCACCATAAACTTCAATAAATCCATTTACCACATCTAATCTGCTTTCAGTATCATTTACCCAAGCAATATTATACTCATCCCACTTTTTTAAATCACCCGTTTTATAATATTCAACTAATAATTGTAGGGCTTTTTTCTGAATATCGTTCTCCGCAACGGTAATAGCTTTATCTAGCCAAAAAACAATTTTTTCGATAGCTGCACTATACATGCCTCCAACTTTCCATACCTTTTCTGTTAGCTTACCATTTTCTTTAACCATTTTGCTATTTAATCCCCAAGAAATTGGCGTTTCGTCCTTTTTATCCATGCGCGCATTATAATATGCTTCAACCTCAGCTTGTGTTACGCCTTCATAAAAATTGTTTGCTGATAATTTTACATTATCAACGCCACTCGCTAAATTAACACTCTTGGCATCAACCTTTGGATCAAAAATAATTGGTTTCATTTCTGCTAAAAATGCATCAACGGTTTTACCATTTAAAGGTAAACTCTCTGCAGGAACAGCTTTAACAGCAGTAGCAAAAAAATCGTAACTACAGGTAGGTACAAACTTAGCTTTACTGTAATGATGGTGAATACCGTTTGAGAAAAATACACGCTTTGCATAGGTCTCAAATTTCTTGTATTCGTCAGCACTCTTATCACCGTTATAAGTATTTAAAACAGCTTCAATAGTTTTACGAATAGCCAAATTGTGTTTATAGTTTTGGTCGTAAATTATATCACGCCCACAATTAGCGGCTTCACTTAAGTAATAAGCCAGCTCTTTTTGCTGAGCAGTAAGTTCATCAAAACCTGGTATTTCGTAGCGTAAAATCTGAATATCAGCAAAACGCTCGTTTTCATAATTAAACGAACTTTCAGGACTTTCATTTACTGCACCAGCTTTGTTGTCGCTTTTACAACTGTGCATTAGCACACCTGCACCCATTGCAGATAACATCATCATTGTTTTAAATTTCATGATTATAAATTAAAAATTATCAGTGGCAAACTACAAACTTAGTTGTGTAAATACAATAATGTTTTACAACAACGGTAATAAAAGTTGATGAGCATTTTAATAGAATGCCCGAAAATCATCAGTTGAAGTTTGGATTTACGGGGATAAATATTATTATTGTACATGACTATTAAGCGATTATCAGAAGCATCCATAACAAAGCTGATGAAACAGTTTCCTGCTGTGGGAATTGTAGGACCAAGGCAATGCGGAAAAACCACACTCGCATTAACCATCAAAAAAACAATTAAAAATAATGCAGTATATTTTGATTTAGAAAGTCCATCAGATGCTATAAAATTTAGCGACCCTGAGTTATTTCTATTACAACATCAAAATAACAGTTTAATTATTGATGAAGTACAACGTTTACCTGAATTAACTGCGATATTAAGATCGGTAATTGATAAAAAAAGAAAAGCGGGCCGGTTTATGTTATTGGGTTCAGCATCACCAGAGTTGATAAAAGGCTCGAGCGAATCGCTTGCTGGTAGGATAATGTATATTGAAGCACATCCTTTTAATTTATTAGAAGTACCTGATAAAAGTAATACGCTTAGCAAACATTGGTTTAGGGGTGGTTTTCCTGATGCATGGAAAGCGCGCAGTGATGCAGAGTGGTATACATGGCAAATGAGTTTTGTACGAACCTTTTTGGAGCGAGATTTAAATACACTTTTTGGTACTACGTTTTCGCCTCAATTAATGAACAAACTTTGGCGAATGATTGCCTTTTATCATTCTAATTTGTGGAATGCACAATCGTTTGCAAAAGGATTAGATATTAGCCCAACCACCGTTAATAGGTACATAGAATATTTGGAAGGTGCATTTATGGTTAGACGGTTAATGCCATATGATGCTAAAATTAATAAACGATTGGTAAAAGCACCAAAAGTTTACATCAGAGACTCTGGCTTGTTACATTATTTAATAGATATACAAAATAGTAAATCGCTATTGTATAATGTTGCCATTGGTGCATCGTGGGAAGGTTATGTGATAGAACAAATATTACAACTGGTACCTCCTTATATACACCCATATTTTTATCGTACACATGATAATAGTGAGATGGATTTAATATTGGTAAAAGGTCTTAAAGTAATAGCATGTATAGAAATAAAATACTCTACATCTCCAACAATTACAAGGGGTACATACGAGTGCATTAAAGATTTAGATTGTAAAAACAACTATGTAATTATACCCAATGATGATGATGCATATCCAATAAATAAACAACTAAAGATTGTTGGATTAAAACCTTTTTTAACAAAAATACTTCCTAAGCTAATAAAATAAAATGCCCGATAATCATCAGTTGAACTGACGATTTTCGGGCATAATAAAATAATATGATTGATAAAAATATCATTAATTTACTTGATAAAAAAGTTAAACAGTACAACAATACTTCGTTTATAGCCAACGATCCTATATGTATACCACACTTGTTTACACAAAAACAAGACATAGAAATAATGGGATTATTCGCATCAATTTTTGCATGGGGCCAGCGCATAACTATTATTAATAAGTGTAACGAACTTATAGAAAGAATGGACGGCAAACCACATGATTTTATCTTGCATCATAGCCCAACCGATTTAAAAAAATTATTGTATTTTAAGCACCGTACTTTTAATGATACCGATTTATTGTATTTTATACATTTTTTAAATTATTGGTATACTCATCATCCATCGTTAGAGAATGCATTTAGCATAGGAATTAACCCAAAAGATAAAACCGTAGAAAACGGGTTGAATAACTTTAGGCAATTATTTTTTAGCTTAAACGATGCACCTACCAGAACAAAAAAACACATTGCTTCGCCTGTTCAAAAATCAGCATGTAAACGTATTAATATGTATTTAAGATGGATGGTACGACAAGATAACAAAGGTGTAGACTTTGGCATTTGGACCAATATAAAACAATCGCAATTGGTTTGCCCACTCGATGTGCACGTGCAACGGGTTGCTTTAAAATTGGGCTTACTACAACGTACAAAAAGTGATTGGCAGGCTGCCGTAGAATTAACAGAAAACTTGAGGTTGCTAGATAAAAGAGACCCTGTTAAATATGATTTTGCACTATTTGGCTTAGGGATAATGGACAAGTTTTAATCTATGTGTTATTATTATTTTGGTGCTTGAAAATCATTTATAAATTTAAAGGTGATGCTTAATTATGTTTATCGCAATAAGTTAAACACGCTTTTAAATTTAATCTGTACTTAAGTTTTGTTATTTAACAGCAAAAGTAAAGATTGCATAAAATTTAACAACATGCTATATCAAATTTCGATTGCTGATACACAAAATCATTTTATACAATTTAAATATACCATCCCACATATACACCAAGACGCGATTGAAGTACAACTTCCGGCATGGCGACCAGGACGATATGAGTTACAAAATTTTGCAAAAAACATTAGACTGTTTAATGTGGTGGATGATGCAGGTAATAATGTAATCTATAAAAAAATAACCAAAGACAGGTGGCACATCGAAACAAAAGGGCTATCACAAATACACATTAATTACCAATATTATGCCAACCAGCCTGATGCTGGAGCATGTTTTGTTGATGAAAATTATTTATACATTAACCCAGTGCATTGTTTTATGTATGTGGATGGTAGGGCTGATGAAGAATACACTTTAACATTTGATTTGCCGAGCAATTACCAAATTGCTTGCCAAATGAAAGCAATAAAAAAACACCAACTTATTGCACCAAATTTTGATTACTTAGCCGACTCGCCATTGCTTGCAAGCTGCACATTAATGCAGCATACTTTTAGTGTAAGCAATACTCAAATACATATTTGGTTTCAAGGCAATCATCCTTTTAATATTGATAGATTAATTGCAGACACAACAGCATACACGCTTAAACAGGTTGAAGTATTTGGAGATTTACCATGCGGTGATTATCATTTTTTATATTTAATGCACCCATATCCAGCAAGACATGGTGTGGAACATTTAGATAGCACAGTGATAGCAATGGGTAAAACACCCGACCAAACAGTTGAAGAATATTATAATGATTTATTGGCAATAAGTTCGCATGAATTGTTTCATTTATGGAATATAAAACGCATTAGGCCAATTGATATGATGCCATACGATTTTACAAAAGAAAATTATAGCACACTTGGCTATGTTTATGAAGGCATAACTACCTATTATGGCGATTTGATGTTGATGCAAAGTGGCGTTTGGAGTTGGGAACAATATGCAGCAAGCTTTAACAGTGATTTAAAAAGACACACGACTAATCAAGGTAGATTTAATTACTCGGTGGCCGAATCGAGTTGGGATACTTGGCTTGATGGATATGTGCCTGGAGTATTGGGACGCAAAGTTTCTATTTATATTGAAGGTATGCTAGCCGCTTTAATTGCAGATATTACCATTATTAAAAATAGCAATGGAAAATATAGTTTACACCAAGTAATGCACGATTTGTATCAGCAATATTATATACAACACAAAGGTTATGACGAAGGAATTTACCGTAGTTTATTAGAAAAATATGCCGGAATTAGCTTCGAAACCTACTTTAAAACTTTAATTTGGGGTAAGGGAGAATTACAAAATCAGCTTCAAATTGCATTAAATGATGTAGGATGCACAATTAGTGAAGACAAAAACGGTAGTTTTATTATTAGTAAGCTAGATAAAATCAATAGTTTACAGCAAAAATTGTTTAATAAATGGACGAATGTTAATGATTAGTCTTTACTTTTTATTACTTTCGATTTTTAATCAAACATAGTTATATAATGCATAGAGCTAACATGGATTTCAAACTTTGTGAATCACATAAAATCTCTTTTTTAAACCAATGCACAGCAACGCAAGCCGAAGCTGTAGAACAAGCTAAATCTTGTGGAGCATACAAAAAGGGTGAACTACTTTTTAACGAAAGTGCAATACCATTAGGAATATATTGCATAGTAAGTGGAGTTATAAAACTGGTGCGTACCAATTTAGACGGTAAAGAACAAATTTTGAGATTTGCGCAACCAGGCGATGTACTAGCTTATCGTGCATTAATAGCAGATGAGCCTCTTATTTCATCAGCTGTATGTTTAGAAGATACCGTTGCTTGTTTTATTCCTAAACAGGTATTTTTACAAATAATGGACGAAAACTCTGCTATTAGTAAAGAATTACTTAAGGCATTGAGCCACGAGTTAGGCGTAGTTGAAGAGCGTGTTCAAAGTTTAGCACAAAAAAGTGTACGTGAGCGTTTGGCCGAAACTTTATTGTTTTTGCATGCCACCTTTAAATCAAACAATTTAGATACGGATGTAATTGCAATTACATTACCTAGAGAAGACATAGCCAATATAGTTGGCACTGCTACAGAAACCGTAATTCGCTTATTAAGCGAGTTTAAAAGCGATAAGCTTATTGAGCTTGATGGCAAAAAAATTAAAATATTAGAAAAAGCTAAACTCGAAAAAATTTCTCGTGCAAGTGTGTGATTTTTTGTATTATTGATGTACTAAAATACACCTACTTATGAAATTTAGGCCAAGCAAATTATTGATGTTGTGCATATTTTGCGTGATTACCAATATTACTTTTGCTCAAAAATTAAAAGAGCATTTGTATATTTATGATAGCCAAAATAACAGCTATAAAATAACAACCCACAACCAACCTTACGCTATTTTTTTAAATGATACACTTGTATTAAAAGGTTATTTTGATGCCGTTTATCCTACTGATTTTTTATTTGCAACTAAGGATAGTGTATATTTATTAACTCCCGATCAGGTATTAGACATACATCCTATTGCTGGTTTTAATACCAATACTTCAGGTAATTATTCCAAAGCTGGCAATTCACTATTAAAAGCGGGTGGTATTGTGGTAATAACAATAGGAGCACTTATTTTACCTGCAACAATTGCTGCTTTAATATTTGAACCACAATCGGGTTTAGTATTTGCCGCTATCACAGGTTCACTTATTACAGGCGGAATTTTAATGACTTCTCATGCAAATAAAAATATTAAAAATGCAAGTGGATTAACAGATACCAACTATTCTCAACGGAATAACCGCTATAGGTTGTATATTATAAAATCTCCTATTTAGATAAAGCTCAAGCATTTTAATTGGTTTTAAAAATAGCAATTATTTGCTTCAATCTCTTTAAAATAAAAAAGCATGGCTAACTTATGTGAGCCATGCTTTTTTATTTATTTTGTGTTGATAGAAATTATTTCTTAGCTACTACTCGTACGTTAACCATAAAGTTATCGCTAATTAAATTATCAGCCTGGCCTTTATACTTAACATCAAATAAAGTACGGTCAATTTCAAACTCTGCATTAGCAATTACCTTATCAGCAGTAACAATAATTTGTGCTGGAAATTTAATCTCATTAGTAATGTTTTTAATGGTTAAATCGGCAACTACATTGTAATTATTTTGGCCAGCAACAGCACCAGCAATTGGTGATAATGCTTTAATTTTTAATGTACTTGTTTCAAATTTTTCAGTAGCAAAAAAATCATCCGACTTTAAGTGTCCTACTAATTTTTCCATGTACTCACCCTTCATGTCTTCTACTGTAATTGTAGGCATGTTTACTGTAAAGTTTCCACCTGTTAATTTCTTACCATCTACAGTTACGGTTCCATCATTAAATTTTACGTAACCCCAATGTTCTCCAATAACTTTTTTACCAGTCCATTTAAAAGTTGATTCTTGTGTGTCTACCTTTAATGTAGCAGCAGTTTTTGATTTTGGTTGGCTAATTGCCACAACTGATAATGCTAAGCCCGCAATAGCAGCTAATGTAAATAGTCTTTTCATTGTTTTGTTTTTGTTTTAATTATTGTAATTGTTAGTTTCTAAGTTTATCTAATAAAATATTTAGCGATTCTTTTTCAATTGTATTTAATGCTTTGCAAGCCTTATGCATCTCTATATTTTCTAAATCAATTTCGGCCAATAACGCTAGTCCTTCTTCTGTTATAATTACATCAACTTGCCTTCTATCCTTGCTACACTCTGAGCGTTTAACAAGTATTTTTAGCTTTAATTTTTCAATT
This sequence comes from Bacteroidia bacterium, assembly GCA_034676125.1. GTDB lineage: Bacteria > Bacteroidota > Bacteroidia > UKL13-3 > UKL13-3 > UBA6183. Next base: position 15,068 of record JAUCCO010000002.1, on the reverse strand, counting down.
AATCGAGATGCATTACTCATTTTATCTAGCATTCGTTCCTGTATTAAACTTACACTTGCCGGATTTGGGTATTGCCCTCTTAAAATACGCAACACATTATATTGCTGAGGCGAAATACCAAATTGTTTAAAAAACCTATTCTGCTCTGAAGCTATGCAACTTGAAGTATAAATAAGGTTGATGATTAAACGTTCGTCTTCACTTTTAAATGATGTTTGTTTTATCGCGTCTTCTAATTTCATGTTATCTGAGTACAAAAATAATGTATATACATATATTGTCAATACATTATTTAACAATTAATAACAATACATTGGTAATCAGTAAACAAATATTTGTATATACAATTAAATCAATCTAAATATTTAATAAAAAAAATTAAATTTGTTGTCTTGAGTTTCAAAAAATATATTTTTTTACTATACATCATCACTATAGCAATTGCAGTAAATGCGTCTACTAATGATAGCACTTACCTATCAATCAGGCAAAAATATATAACGGATAAAACGGATAAACTTAGTATTTCAATTTTTAATAGAAACCCAAATAACCAAATTGAAATTTTAGGAAGAAACAATATTGTATATAACCCAAATGATGCAAACACACAGGGTGTACGTATACAACATAAATGGTTAGGGTTTTCAATTGGTTATACTTCTGAAAGATTACAGCAAAGCAATAAAGGAAAAACTAACGAAATAGATATACAATTATATGGTTATGGTAAAAAACGTTTTATAGACTTATACTATGTAGGCTACAAAGGTTTTTACATAGAAAATTATAGACAAAATGATAGTTTAAAAACTACCTATCATACATTTCCGTTATTACCCGATATGCAAAATACACGTGCAGGCCTAAATTACTTACATGTGCTTAACCACAAAAAATTCTCATTACAGTCGAGTTTTTTACATAACGAGATACAACGAAAAAGCGCTGGTTCTTTAATTCTGGGTGCATCTGTTAACTATATGAACTTTTACAATCCACACTATAATATTAATTTACTTGGTAACACGCATCCTGAAGAATATTTAAACAAGGGGCATTTTTATGGTGTAAGTTTGTTAGCTGGCTATGGGCATACATTTGTTTACAAAAAAATGTATTTAACCTTAGTGCCAATTATTGGTGTTGTTGCCCAACAGCAAAATATAACTTTTGAAACTTCAGGTACACAAAACACAAGCCGTCAAATTGGGTTAAGAAGCATTGGACGGGTATCGATTGGATATAATAGCGAAAGGTTTTTTGCTGCCATAACGGGTATAAACGACACCTACAATCAACAATTATCTAGCAAGGTAGTTTTGCGCAACCAACTTAGTGAAGCAAGAATAATTATTGGATATAGATTTAATACTAAAGGAGTGTTTAAAAAGTTTTCGAACTTAATGGATAAATACACACCCTTTAATTAACAGGTCTTTTTTGCTTCCAACGTCTGTGGCTCCACAACCAAAATTCAGGATCTTTTTGAATACTTGCCGCTAACATATCAGCAAATTTTTGTGTTATCTGATTAGGTGCTACACTAGAAGGATCTTCTACAATTAACTGAAATTTTACCACGTAATGTCCACGTTTTGGTTTTGCAATATCAGCATAAGCTACTGCACAATTATATTTTCTGGCCAATTTTTCGGCACCAGTAAAAAAACCTGTATCTTGATTTAAAAAATTGGTCCAATAAGCATGAGTAGGCTGAGGAGATTGATCTGCTATAAATGCAACCGTTCTTGGTTTGTTCTTATTATCGGCAAAGTTTCTGGCTGATTGTTGCATGGCAATAAGATCTACACCACATTTGGCCCTAATCTTATACATTAACCAGTTAAAAAACTTATTAGTTAATGGATGATATAACGTACCTACAGGATAACCTAATTGATAGGTATAAGAAAAACCACCCCACTCCCAATTACCCATATGCCCCAGTAATAAAACTACAGATTTATTGTTTTTATGAAGCTCTTTTATAAACTCGGTATTTTCCATTTTAACCCTACTGGTTAATTGTTTTTCGCTTAGCGTTAATGTTTTAAATGTTTCGATAAACACATCAATCATATTGCGGTAATAAAGTTTAGCAATCCGTTTTATTTCTTGTTCACTTTTATCAGGAAAAGCATTGTGCAAATTGGTAAAAACTACTTTTTTACGGTATTTGATAATATGATAAGCTAAAAAAGTTAGACAATTAGATAGCAGATAAAGCACAGGTAATGGCAATAGCACAATTAAATAAATTGGTGCCGCAAAAACATAATAATACCATTTAGCCTGATTTTGCATGGGTTAATATAATGGATGTAAATATAAAAAAAGAAATTAAATGATTATATATAGTATTGCACATCGGGTATGAAAATTACTATTGAATTTAAAAAGAGATTGATTGATTACTGCCAGCAACATATACAACAGCGTATTGATGCTTTTGGAAAAGCTATGCTTGATGCACAAGAAAGTGCAAACAGCGAAGATAAAAGCAGTGCAGGAGATAAATATGAAACAGGTAGAGCCATGAGCCAAATAGCACGCGACATGAATGCCAAACAACTTGTAGCAGCTAAAAATGATTTAGCAAACTTACTTTTAATTGATGCAAATTTGGTGTATAGTAAAGTACAAAAAGGAGCTTTAATACAAACCCAAAACAATCAACTTATATTAATAGCAACCAGTATAGGTATGATAGATTTTGAAGGACAAAAAATTGCTGTTGTATCTGTTAGTGCACCTATTGCAAGTGCACTTATAAATAAAACAATTGGTGCAACCATAGAAGTTACAAAAACCACCACAATCATTACCCAAATTGTATAAAAAAAGCCACCAAATTGGTAGCTTAATTTTAAATTTTTTATGCCCTAATTACGCCAGGGTTAAATGCCTTTGTTATTGGCGCATGATTAGCAGCTTCAATTCCCATACTAATCCATTTTCGGGTATCAATTGGTTGTATAATTGCATCAACCCATAAACGAGCTGCTGCATAATAAGGTTCGGTTTGTTTGGTGTATCTATCTGTTATGGTTTTTAACAATTCGGCTTTGTCTTCATCAGTAATAGTTTTACCTTTTGATTTTAATGAAGCCTCTTCAATTTGTAATAAAACCTTAGCCGCTTGTTCGCCACCCATAACAGCAATTTTTGCATTAGGCCAAGCAGCTATCAAACGTGGGTCGTACGCTTTGCCGCACATGGCATAATTACCTGCACCATAACTATTACCAGTAATAATGGTAAACTTAGGTACAACAGAATTTGCTTGTGCATTAACCATTTTTGCGCCATCCTTAATAATGCCACCTTGTTCACTGCGGCTTCCTACCATAAAACCAGTTACATCTTGTAAAAATAATAATGGAATTTTTTTCTGGTTACAGTTCATAATAAAATGTGCCGCTTTATCGGCAGAATCAGAATAAATAACACCACCAATTTGCATTTCCATTGGGTTATCGTTTGCACTTTGTTTTGGTTTTTTGGCTTTCACCACTTCTCTGTTATTGGCTACAATACCCACTGCCCAACCATCAATACGCGCATATCCGCAAGTAATTGTTTTGCCATAAAGCTCTTTGTAAGGATCAAAACTATTTGCATCAACTAGTCTTTCAATAATGTGCATTACACTAAATGGTTTTGCAAAATTATTTACAGCATCATACACATCATCCATTAATTTAGCTGGCGCTATTGGTGCTATTCTATTAAACCCAGCCTTATCAAAATCGCCAATTTTATCCATAATACTTTTTATGCGATCTAAACATGCAGCATCATTTTCAAACTTATAATCGGTAACACCACTAATTTCGCAATGGGTTGATGCACCACCTAGCGTTTCGTTGTCTATATCTTCGCCAATAGCGGCTTTTACTAAATAACTTCCAGCTAAAAATATCGAACCAGTTTTATCTACAATCATGGCTTCATCGCTCATAATTGGTAAATAAGCACCACCAGCTACACAACTTCCCATTACAGCAGCAATTTGGGTAATTCCCATGCTACTCATTACTGCATTGTTTCTAAACATGCGACCAAAATGTTCTTTATCTGGAAAAATTTCATCTTGCATAGGAAGATAAACTCCCGCACTATCAACCAAATAAATAATAGGTAATTTGTTTTCGATGGCAATTTCTTGTGCACGTAAATTCTTTTTACCAGTAATAGGGAACCAAGCACCGGCCTTTACAGTTGCATCATTAGCTACTACAATACATTGTTTGCCGCTAACGTATCCCATCTCTACCACTACTCCACCACCTGGGCAACCACCATGTTCTTCATACATATCAAACCCAGCTAAAGCACCAATTTCTATTCTAGGTTTATCTTTATCTAATAAATATTCAACACGCTCACGTGCCAACATTTTACCTTTATCTTTTTGTTTGGCTGCTGCTTTTTTCCCGCCACCTTCGTATATTTTTTCTAATCGTGTGTTTAACTCGTTTACTAAATGTTGCATACTGTTTTACTATTTACTTTTTTGATATAGATAAAGTTTCAAAAATACTAATTGTGTTTAATTGTATTACTAAAAAACAAAGTTAAATGATGCTTGATAAAGTATACCACGCATGTTTCTGTTTAACTCGTTTAAAGGTAAAAAATAACTCACTTTATTATCAACCAAAATATGTTTTGTTTTAATTAATTCAACTCCAAAACTAATGTTTGCGTTAGGTATAAACTTACTATTTTGATTATTGTTTTGATTGCTGATAAATCCACCAATTTGATAACCTGTATAAAGATTTAAGAACCTACGTTTACCTCTACCAAAATTACGCGGATAAAAATCTTGACCAAAGTTTATCATAAACAATTCGTTTATTAATGAGGTATCACTAGTATTATTATTTAAAGCCCTATAAACACCTAAATTAAAATAACTTTTACCACGTGTAAACATGTATTTGATGGTAGCACCTTGATATCCTTTAGCACTTATACCTTGCATTGGATTTTCGATAAACAAATAACCGTACTCGATACCTGGCATGTTTACAAATGAAACGCGTGAGTTATTAGGTGTGCTTAACTCATCGTTTATGGTAAATTGTACTTTGCACATTTGGTCGTTTGCACTTAATTCTAGCTTGTTTATATTAACTTCTAGCGAGGCAATGCTGCGCAAATTATTTGTTATTTTATTGGTAATATCTTTTTGGGTATTTCCTGTATAAACGGAGTCGGCAATTTGGCGCAAATAAATATTGTTTTCAAATTTTAAGCCATCAATTTGAGATTGAAGTTTATTAATTTCTTCTTGAATATTTTGGGTATTGTATGAGTTTTGACGAACATAACCCATAACATTAGCCAACGAGTCGAGGCTATTTAAATCTGTTAAGGGTATTGAAAACTGTGTGTAATATTTATTGTCGGATAAATTGGTATTGTATACGATGCCCTTTTTTTGTGATATAAAATTATTAAGCAAATTTGTGCTTTGTTGCAACTTGGTTACATAAACCTGTATGATTTTACTTGTGGGTTCTTTTTGTGCAAATGCATTGTGCTGCATTAGTACCATGGCCAAACAAATAACTAAAAGATTGGCAACCCATTTTAGATTTTTAAATTTTAACATGCTCAAAGCTAAATAAATTAAGTGTTTTGTAAAGATAAGTTTGTTGAAATAGTTTAAAAACATACTTTTGCGCTTGGGTAAGTCGGGTACGACCAGCTCCTGCTGAATCCCCCAGGACAGGAATGTAGCAAGGGTAAGTGGTTGTAGCGGTGCGATACTTTGGCTTGCCCATTTTTTGTTTTTAGAAGTAAACTTGTAACCTAATATTAACCCTTCTATTGGTAAGGTAGTTAGGTACAGCCCAAGTTCTTCCTTCAATATCCTCAATCCAAATGTGTGAAATGGTGTTATTAATTGCTAAAAGATTAAACACATCAACCCCAACCCAAGCAGATTTTATGAACTTACGCCAGCCTGTTTTGTTAGCAGAATCCTCATCAACCAATACCCTTAAAAAACCTATATCAACCCTGCGGTAAGCTGGCACACGTTGTATATCATTATATCGGTTTCTATCTGGCGGGCCAAATGGTAAACCAGTACCAAAAACTAAAGTAAGGTTAACTTTATAGTTTTTATTATTTTTAAGGTAATCTTGAAAAAACATACTAAAAGTAGCACGTTGATCGGTAGGGCGAGGAATATAACCAGGTGTAATTCGGTTACCCGCATCATCAAAAACAATAGCACTAGGAATACGTTCTTGGGTTTGCATGATACTTAAACTCATCCAACTTTCGGCACCTTTAACAAACTCACCATTAATACGCATATCAAGGCCACCAGCATAACCTTCGGCAATGTTATCAGCATAATATCTAATACGAACATTATCAATTTCGTAAGGAATTAAGTTCTCTAACTTTTTGTAATAAGCTTCGGCAAAAAAGCGAAATTTCCTGTTCCAGATTTTAAAATCCATATCGCCACCCAACACATAATGTATGGCTTTTTGTGCTTTAATATTTGGGTTAAGTACACCATCAAACCCACGTAACTCACGGTAAAAAGGCGGTTGATAATAGTACCCAAATGCAGCCTTTAAGTTTATATCACGTCTAACTTTTCCTATTCGTGTACCATTTAAAATTGCCCTATTGTATTTTCTATTGGGTTCGATACTTAATTGTATCCTTGGGCTAAAAACATTTTCTTTATTAAAACTCCACCAATTGGTACGTATGCCATAAGTGGCCTGAAAATTATAATCTTTATTTAGCTTTTGGGTATTTTGTACATAGCCACTTAAACGATAACTATTTAAATTAATGGTGGTGTTTAAGTAATTTAATACAACAGGCATTCCATTAATTTGCGAAGGCTGCGCAAAACCTAACGAATCTTTATAATCCCACTCGTTAATTTTATCGGTAATTATTTCGCCTTGCACTTGTGCACCCCATTGTAAATTATGGTTATTAATGGTTCGGTAACCACGATGCCCAACATTATAAACGGTAGCATTAATGCGGTTTCGGGCATTGTTTAAAAAATATCCAATACCTTTTGTAGCGCGCGATTTACCAAAATTATCATTACCAAAATCGGTTTCAACTTCTTCTAATCTATATGCACCTTCAACTGTAAATAATTCGTTTTCGTTTGAGTTAAATACACTGCTAATTAACTTAAGCTGGGTAAACCTATTTGGTGTATAATTAAAAGAAAGTGCACCAGTAGCCGTTTGATATTCCATTAAATCTTGTCCATCAAAAAACATTTTTAATTGCAGTGCTTCCTTAACTGTACCAAAAGTAGTTTCGCGTGTTTGGGGAATAACTAAATATTTATTGCGGGCATAACTTCCCAAAGCACTAATGCTTAAACTAGCGCTAGGATGCCAGGTAAGTAATGTTTGCACATCACTAAAACTAGGTTTATAATCGCCTTGCACATCAAGTGTAGAAACAACATACTGGTTACTCCAATATCTAGCACTAAGCAAATAAGTAAATCGTAAATTTTTAGTAGCGCCTTCGGCATGGGCTTGTGCACCCATTAAACTAACATTTGCAGACGCAGCAAACTTTGTAGGACTTTTATATTTTATATCTAATACAGAAGACATTTTATCACCATAACGCGCTTCGAAACCACCTGCTGAAAACCTGATATTTTGAACCAACTCAGTATGGATAAAGCTTAAGCCTTCTTGCTGGCCACTTCGAGGTAAAAATGGTCGGTAAATTTCAATATCGTTTACATAAATTAAATTCTCATCATAATTTCCTCCGCGCACATTGTATTGCGAGCTTAACTCATTATTAGAAGTTACACCTGGTAAGGTTTTTAAAACCTGCTCAAAACTTCCTGATATATTGGGCAGTTTTTTTATTTCTTTAATATCAATTGTGGTGGTGCTTGCTTTATCTCTATTTATTTCTTCGTTGTAGGTAAATACGCCTAATTTTAAAGTGTAACTCATGGTTACATCAAGCAAAAAACGCTGGTTTACAGCAAGCGGACCAATATTGGTTTTATATGGAGGTTGACCTACAAAAGTAAATGCTAAACTTACTTCTTTATTTGCAGGAACGGTAATTTTGTATGAGCCATCTTCTTTACTGGTAGTTGTTACATTGGTTTCTAACAAATAAATATTGGCATCAGCAATAGGTTTTCCTAAACTATCTTTAACACTACCATACACTACCGAGTATTGATTTTGCTGCGCATTTACAGCAAAAGTTATTACCCAAATAAATAGTAAAGTAAGTGTATAGCGCATTAAGTTTTAACTAACGAAAAAAAGCGGTTAAAGTGTATGATTAGGTGTAGTTTGTTTTAAAGTGGCTATGGTTTGAGTTGGATTATCCGAACTAAATACAAAGTTTCCGGCAACTAAAACACTTGCACCAGCAGCCATTAATTTACCCGCGTTGGCTTGATTAACACCACCATCAATTTCGATTAATGCATGGCTATTTTTTTGCGCTATTAATTCGCTTAACTCGCTAGTTTTAGCATACGTATTTTCAATAAATTTTTGACCACCAAAACCAGGATTCACGCTCATCATACACACCAAATCAATATCGGCAATAATATCTTGAAGAAAACTAACAGGTGTGTGCGGATTAAGCGCTACCCCAGCCTTCATTCTTAATTCTTTTATTGCACCAACCGTGCGGTGTAAATGGTTACACACTTCAATATGTACTGTTAACATATCTGCACCAGCTTGTTTAAAATCATTTAAATACCTGTCAGGATCAACAATCATTAAATGCACATCTAAAGGTTTTTTAGCGTGTTTTTTAATTGCTTTAATTACCGGAAAACCAAAAGAAATATTAGGCACAAACATGCCATCCATAATATCCACATGAAACCAATCTGCTTGGCTTTGGTTAATCATTTCGATATCGCGCTGTAAGTTGGCAAAATCGGCTGATAAAACGGAAGGAGCTATAATTATTGACATATGCTGCGAATATAATCAACTTGGTGGAGGTTTACTGTTTTACTAAACCCTTTTATTGTTTTTTTACCTTACTGGGTTAAAATTTCATCAATTATATAACTCCAATCTTGGTTAGGTTCTACTTTGTATGCCTTAACACCCGCGGCATTGGCGGCTTCTATATCACGTAAGTTATCACCAATCATAATTGCTTGGTTAGGCTTAATACCAAAACGTGCCAATGTTTTTTCTATCATTACACTATTGGGTTTACGACAGATACAGTTGCCAAAATCTGGATGATGTGGGCAATAATAAATTTCGTTAAAGGCCAATTGGTGCTGAGCTAATAAGTTGATTAACTTTTGATGTATTTGTGCTAAAGTTTGGTGAGAATACAATCCTTTGGCAATTCCGCCTTGATTTGTAATAATTGTAAAATTTATTCCGGCTTTTTTTAATTTAATTAAGTTAGGAATTACATGTGGCAAAACCTCAAAATCTTCAACCTGGCTAACGTATTTGCCCAGCTCTTTGTTTAAAACACCATCTCTATCAAACAGAATTAACTTAATCATATTATCATGCAATTAAGTAATTTATTGACTATTTTAATGTTTAATGATATTATTGAATAAAATTTAGACACTTGAACAAGCGCATAGTTATTATTCCTACATACAACGAAATTGAGAACATCGACTTGATTACTAAGGCCGTATTTGACCTTTCGCAACCATTTGATGTGCTGATTGTGGATGATAACTCGCCAGATGGAACAGGTAAAAGAGTAAAAGAGCTTCAACAAAACTATCCAGACTTACATATGCTTGAACGTAAGCAGAAAAGTGGATTAGGAACTGCTTATATTGATGGATTTAAATGGTGTTTAAATAAAGGTTACGAATATATATTTGAGATGGATGCCGACTTTAGCCATAATCCAGCAGATTTACTTAGGTTATATGAAGCATGTACCAAACACGAAGGAATGACCGTAGGAAGCCGTTATGCAACGGGAGTAAACGTGGTAAATTGGCCAATGAGCAGGGTAATGCTATCTTTTTTTGCAAGTAAATATGTACGTTTTATTACTGGTATTGATGTGCATGATACCACAGCCGGATTTGTTTGTTATCACCAAAATGTATTACGTACGATAGATTTAGATAGGATAAAATTTAGAGGTTATGCATTTCAGATTGAAATGAAATTTACCGCATGGAAACATGGATTTAAAGTAACTGAAGTTCCTATTATTTTTACTGACCGAACACGTGGACAATCTAAAATTAGCAAAGGGATTATTAAAGAAGCTGTTTGGGGCGTTATTAGTATGAAAATAAAGAGTTGGTTTAGAAAATATCCAACTTTAGTAGTTAACCAATAGCCTTACTTATTTTATTGGCCAAATCATCTGGCTGAAATGGTTTCATTACAAAGTCAATCATACCTGCACTATAAATACTACTGCTAGCTTCGTCTTCGGTGGTTGCCGTAATTGCAATTATTTTAGCATTTGGTTTAACTTTTAAAATCTCTTTAGCAGCATCATAACCATCCATTACTGGCATGTGAAGATCCATTAAAACCACATCAAAATCAGCATTTGTAGCTAAATCTAATGCTTGTTTTCCGTTTTCGGCCACTGTTATTGTTGCACCCCACTTTATAAGAAACTGCTTTATTACAAATACATTTATTTGGTTATCCTCTGCTATTAAAATATTTTTTCCTGTAAGATTAATTTCTGTAGTGTTGTCCATTAGGTTCTTATTAATTATGTTTTTAACTAAGGTGCTCTTTTTAAAATTTAACTCGAAACTAAACTCCGAGCCAATACCAACTTCACTTTTTACAGTTAAAACTGCGCCTTGTATTAGTAATAGTTTTTTACAAATGGCCAATCCTAATCCTGTTCCACCATACTTTCGTGTAGTATTTGTGTCAGCTTGCGTAAACACATCAAAGATAGTAACCATTTTGTCTTTATCAATACCTATTCCTGTATCTATTATTTTAAACTGTATTGTACTAAACTCCTCATGCTCGCTTAGGCAATTTGCAACTATGCTTACACCACCATGCTGAGTAAACTTTATTGCATTACTTATTAAGTTTGATAAAATTTGATTTAAGTGAAACACATCACCAATTAAAACTTTAGGAATAGAAGTATCAGCGATTAAGGTTAATTTTACATTTTTATTTTTAGCACTTGTAATAAATAAGTCCTGTAGGGTTTGTAAGTTATTTAACAAGTCAAACTCTACCTCTTCAACCTCCATTTTACCAGCATCAATTTTACTTAAGTCTAACACATCATTAAGTGTTGCAAGCAATATGGTTGATGATGTTTTTAACACTTCTATGTTTTCTTTTTGGTCATCACGAGGGTTATCATCAGCAAGTAAATTTGCTAAACCAATAACAGCATTAAGTGGTGTTCTTATCTCATGACTCATAATAGAAAGAAACTGAGACTTTGCCCTATTGGCACTTTCAGCAATATTTTTAGCATTTCTGGTAGCAATAATTTGCTGGTGCAGTTTTTTGTTTTTCTTGAATATCAGTTTTTTCTGTTTAGCTAACTTATCGTATAATTTTCGTCTTTTTAATGCGATAAAATACATTAAACCAGCAAGTGTAATTAATAATAATATTACTGCTATTAAAATTCGTTTAATAAATATTTGCTTGGTAAAATCTTTTTCAATTTGTACGTACTCTTTTGCCGCCTTTTCAGTTTCGTATTGTTTGGTTACATGTGCTATTCTAATACTTAACTCATCTAACTTTAACGAATCTTGAATGGCCACAAAACGTTCGTAATTATTTAATGATTCTTTAAAATCACCAATCTGTTTATGGTACTTATAAGCAATTTGATAATTCTCAATTAATACACTTCTAAAATTATTTTGAGTGGCAATGGCTCTAGCTTTTAGCAAGTATTCTTGTACCTTATTTAAGTTAGCAATAAGATAAGTTTCAGCAAGGTTATTATAGGTATTTGCTATTCCTGCTTTATCATCAGCAGTTGTTTTATAAACCAACGATTTTAGGAAATAATTTTCAGCCAACTTAGCATCCTTTAAACCTAAATAAACCATACCAATATTGTTGTACGAACCGCCAATATTTTTATTATCACCACTTTTTAAATCGTGCTTTAATACTAGGGTAAAATAATTTAATGCTTCGGTAAATTGGTTTTGCGACAAACAATTAATGCCAAGATTATTATAGGCTAAAATTACACCCTCTTTAAACTCGATTTGGTTTGATAAATATAAAGCTCGAATAAAAGCGCCACTTGAAATGGTATAGTTTTTTTGATTTTGGTAAATTAATCCAATGTTTATGTATTGATATATGATTCCTTTTTTATCGTTTAACTTTTCGAATATTTTTAAAGCGGAAAAGTATCCATCAAAAGCCAATTGTAAATTACCAAACGATTCGTGTGCAATTGCAGCTTCAACCAATGCATTAGCCGCTATTTTCTCAAACCCATTTTTTTGAGCCTTATTAGCTACAAAAGTTTGGATATTTATTACCGTATCTAATTGCTGTATGCTGGCATAATATAGGCCAATGGTAAAATATGTTTCAAGAAACGATGAGTCTTTTTCGTGAATACCTTCTTCGGCCAAAATGGTTAAGGCTTGATTACTATAATTTAATGCTTGTTTGGGATTTATGCGAACTACAACTTGTGCTTGATTATTTAGTATAGCAATTTTTTGATGAACATTACTTGTTTGTTTAACAAGCGTTTGTATACTATCAACCGATGTAGCGTGGCTGCACAATGCTATTGATAAATATACTAATAGCAAAATGATACGAAAACGTTGATTATAAATCATTACTAGTTTTCAAATATAAACAAAAAAAGCCCCTTCGTATAATGAAGAGGCTTTACTTGTATATAACATTTTTATTATGCTAAAACTACAATCTTGTTATTTAACACTTCTACTACACCACCACTTACTTCAAACATTTCGTTTTTACCGTCAGCGGTTTGTACTTTAATAGTGCCTTTATCTAAACTTGATACGATAGCAGCATGATTTTTTAAAATTTGAAACTGCCCTTTGCTTCCTGGCAAAATAACCGAAGTTACATCACCGCTATACAAAGTTTTATCTGGAGTTAATATATCTAATTGCATAATTTAGTTTGGTTGTTTTTTAGTAAACAGGTGTAAAATTATTTTACGTCTGCTAACATTTTTTCACCTTTGGCAATTGCATCTTCAATTGTACCAACTAAGTTAAATGATGCTTCAGGTAAGTGATCTAATTCACCATCCATAATCATATTAAAACCTTTAATTGTTTCTTCAATTGGAACCAATACACCTTTTAATCCTGTAAACTGCTCGGCAACGTGGAAAGGTTGAGATAAGAAACGTTGTACACGTCTTGCGCGAGAAACGGTTAACTTATCATCTTCACTTAACTCATCCATACCCAAAATAGCAATAATATCTTGTAACTCTTTGTAGCGTTGCAAAATACCTTTTACACGTTGAGCGCAATCGTAATGTGCATCACCCAAAACAGTTGGAGATAAAATACGTGAAGTAGAATCTAAAGGATCTACCGCAGGGTAAATACCTAACTCAGCAATTTTACGACTTAATACTGTAGTAGCATCTAAGTGGGCAAATGTGGTAGCAGGAGCCGGATCTGTTAAATCATCTGCAGGAACATAAACCGCCTGAACTGAAGTAATAGAACCACGCTTAGTTGAGGTAATACGCTCTTGCATTGCACCCATTTCTGAAGCTAAAGTTGGTTGGTAACCTACTGCAGAAGGCATACGACCTAATAGAGCCGAAACCTCTGAACCTGCTTGCGTAAAACGGAAAATATTATCAACGAAAAACAAAATATCACGTCCACCCGACTTCTCGTCACCATCGCGGAAATACTCGGCAATAGTTAAACCAGATAAAGCCACACGAGCACGTGCTCCTGGAGGTTCGTTCATTTGACCAAAAACAAATGTTGCTTTTGACTCTTTTAATTTACTGTAATCTACTTTATCTAAAGGCCATCCGCCTTCTTCCATACCATGTGTAAACTCATCACCGTATTTTACAATACCAGATTCAATCATCTCACGCAACAAGTCATTTCCTTCGCGAGTACGCTCACCAACACCAGCAAATACAGAGAAACCATCGTATGCTTTTGCAATATTGTTAATTAACTCTTGAATTAATACTGTTTTACCAACACCAGCACCACCAAACAAACCAATTTTACCACCTTTTGCGTATGGTTCAATTAAATCGATTACTTTAATACCAGTATATAATGGCTCAGCACTTGTAGATAAATCTTCGAAACGAGGAGCATCACGGTGAATAGAGCGACCTCCATCCATTGAAACATCTTTCATACCGTCAATTGGTTCACCAACAACATTAAACAACCTTCCACGAATATCATCACCAACAGGCATTGAGATTGGCGAACCAGAAGGAACAACTTCCATTCCGCGCACTAATCCATCTGTTGCCTCCATTGCGATGGCTCTGATCATGTTTTCACCTAAATGGCGTTGACACTCCAATACAACCCTGGTACCATCTGCCTTGGTAATTACCAATGCATCAAGTATTTTAGGTAATTTTTCGCTGTTATCAGGGAATCTAACGTCCACAACGGGACCAATTACCTGTGCTACTACTCCTGATTTTGACATAGTTACGAATTTTTAGCTTATTTTTAAGTGCCGCAAAGTTAACTTTTACACTTAAAAATCAAACCAAAATTTAATCATATATTATAGCTACTAAGTATTTTACACGGCCAATATTTGTTAGTGCCTGATGTTGTAGTATTTGCATATTTATTAACCATCTATAATTTTATCAACCAAATGCAAAAAATATTTGGTTTGATGAGCGGATTAAAAATAAAGAGCACGAATTTTACTTAAAGTTAATTCTTACTTACAAAAAGAAATAATATCCATAATCCTCGCCATATTGTATTTAAATTCAAAAAAAATAGATTTGTAATTATATAAACCATTAAACACCCAAACACTATGAAAAAATTTATTCATTTACTCGCT
>JAUCCO010000001.1:0-93443 GCA_034676125.1 Bacteroidia bacterium | reverse complement strand
GAGCTAGTTTAGTTGCCTTTTTAAACAAAAAATTATGTTTTTAGACAAACCTCCCCCTTTCCCCCAAATGGGCGGTGGAGAGTTTTTCAAGAAATTTGTTGGCTAAATTTTAAGGATGGCATAATTCTCTTGTCCGAAAACTTTCAGTATTGTTTTTCTGGCGTGTTTTACAAAAGTTGTTGCTATGGTGATATAATGAAAACATACCGCTTTAGTACGCATTGAAATTGTTATTGCTTTTGTATTATTTTGAACCAAAACTGCTTTTACCCATTCAAATAATGTGGCGCACATGGCCATTAAATACATGTACACAGTATTGGTGGCCATATCACGAAAGGGCAAATGATTAAAGTTAAAATCATTTAGTAGGTATCGGTTTGAATTTTCAGCATCGCCTCTGTCATTATAAAATTCAATAACACCTTGCTCATCCATTTGCTCGTTGTTAGTAATTATGCCTTGGTAAGTGTAGGCTGAACCAGATAACAAATCAATTTGACCATCTTTTCTTTTGTTGCGAGTTACTACAATACGATATGCTTTTTTACAGTTTTTAGGTTGATAAGTGATGCTAGCCACTTCCTTGAATTCATTACCTATTCGAACGGTTTTCCATTCTTTTATTTGTGCGCATTAATAACGAATATCTTCAAAATCCATCATACGGATATAGAAAAATTTAACCCAGCTTTCCATGACATTTTATAAATCTATTTGATAGGATGCTGAGTATGCTCTAAAGTGCTCAATTTTTATGTTTTGTTTGTTTAAGTTTTCAAAGCATCTTTCTAAGGTTTCAAATTGCTCAAAGCGAGCAGGAGTATTGCCATTGTGGTTTTCTATGTGAACAGGAATGCGGCCAATAAACGCAATGTTAGGATGATAACCCTTTATCTTTTTATAACTCATTTTTGCATCTTGTTTTCCATTCTCAATAACTACATTATCGTAATCTAAAACATAGCCTTGTTCACCAACTTTTAACTGCTTTGTTTTTACTCCCAAACTAATAAGAACCTCATTAAATTTATTGTTGTAATTCAACTCGTGCTTAACCCCTTTTAATCCGAATGCTATTGTGTTTTTTTGTTTGAGCTCTTGACATACATATTCAACAGTATCGGGTGAGGGCATTTTGTAAAATAACTGATTTGAAAATTTTTCTTTCAGTATTTGTAAATCAGAAATGAAACTACCTTGAACTAAGGTGTTTGCAAATAAGGAAAGCACTACATCTGAATAGCTATATTTTGCGGATGCGTTCCTTATTCCAATTTTTTTATCAATGAATTTATCAATGCCAGCGCGGCTTAAGGCATTGTAAATAAAATTTAATCAACCAAATGGTGTGATATTTTTGCTGCTATGTGTAACTTTGTCCATTGGAGATGTAAGAAGTTCCAATATCACCTTCTTGGTGCAAAGAAAAAAGCCCTTAAGTATTGATTTATCAACATCTTAAGGACTCTCTGTTAATTAACTTGCGACTTTTGGGTACACCTTGCTTTCCTTTTTTAGAAACATTAAAGTTTTACTATGAATTTGAGCTATCAATCACTCTCCTATTTTTGCTCCTGATACTTAAAAATCTTCATCAAAACCTTTGCGCCCTTTGCGATTAAACCCATATAGAATTTAACATAAAAAAACCTGCTCAAGTATTCACTCAAACAGGTTTTCTACTATAAAAACAAAGTACTTTTAATTGCTTTCTTTACTCTGTGCATCAACCACAGCAATACTTACCATGTTTACAATTTCGCGTACGGTGCTACCTAATTGTAAAATGTGAGCCGATTTTTTTAACCCTAATAAAACTGGGCCAATGGCTTCTGCTCCACCTGTTTCTTGCAACAGCTTATAAGTAATATTACCAGCAGATAAATTAGGGAATATTAATGTATTAACCGGGTTATTACACAACTCGCTAAATGGAAAATTCTCCTTTAACATTTTTTGGTTTAGTGCCATGTTTGATTGTATGTCACCATCAACAATCATATCAGGATATTTTTGTTTTAAAATATCTCTGGCCTTTTGCATTTTAGTAGGTGTATTGCCTATTGCGCTACCAAAATTACTGTACGATAAAAGTGCAATACTTGGTACTATATTAAACTTCTTAACAGCATCATGTGTAAGCTTAGTAATATCTACAATATCGTTAACATCTGGCTTTTGGTTTACTGTAGTATCAGAAAAAAACAAGGTGCCTTTACTGCTAAGCATTATGTACATGCCTGCAACTTTATTTATACCTTCTTCTTTACCTAAAATTTGTAATGCCGGACGAATAGTATTTGGGTAATTTTTAGTTAAACCTGATATCATCGCATCTGCTTCACCCAACTCCACCATCATTGGTGCAAAATGATTTCTGTCGCGCATTAATTTTACCGCTTCGTATAAAGTTAAACCTTTGCGCTTGCGTTTTTCATATAATACTTCGCCATATTTTGCCCTAGTTTCATCTTCTTCTATAGGGTTAATAATGGTTACATCATCAAGCTTAATATTGTTTTCGGCAATAATTTTATTTATTTTTTCTTTGTTGCCTAATAAGATTGGAATGGCAATGCCTTCTTCCTTTACAATTTGTGCAGCACGTAATATTTTGTAATTATCGGCTTCAGAAAACACCACACGTTTAGGATTTTTACGCGCCTTACTTCCTATTACACGTATAAAGTTACTCTCTTTGCCTAATCGTTCAAGTAGTTGATTGTTGTATTCCTCCCAATCGGTAATTATTATTTTAGCAACTCCACTATCAATTGCAGCTTTTGCTACTGCTGGCGAAACCGTG
Organism: Bacteroidia bacterium; assembly: GCA_034676125.1. GTDB lineage: Bacteria > Bacteroidota > Bacteroidia > UKL13-3 > UKL13-3 > UBA6183. The sequence continues at coordinate 90,634 of JAUCCO010000001.1, read as the reverse complement.
GTAATTAATCGCGGGTCGAGTGGTTTAGGAATGATGTAGGTTTTACTAAACGAAATATTTTTTTCGTTGTAGGCAAGTTTTACAATTTCTGGAACCGGCTCTTTGGTTAAATTAGCCAATGCACATACAGCAGCCAATTTCATTTCTTCGTTTATTTGAGTGGCCCTAACATCAAGCGCACCTCTAAAAATGTAAGGAAATCCTAATACATTATTTACTTGGTTAGGATAATCGCTTCTGCCAGTAGCCAAAATAATATCTTCGCGAGAAGCTACTGCTTCGTGGTAAGGAATTTCTGGATCTGGATTAGCCAATGCAAACACAACAGGATTTTTAGCCATGCTGCGCACCATATCTTGCGAAACAACATTGCCTTTACTTAATCCCACAAAAACATCTGCATCTTTCATTGCATCAGTAAGTGTTGTAAAATTTTGTGCCGTTGCAAAAAACTGTTTGGTGCTATCTAAATTTGGGTTGTCTGTGCGAATAACACCTTTGCTATCACACATAATTAGGTTTTCTTTTTTAACACCTAAGCTTAAAAATATTTTAGCACAACTCATTGCCGATGCGCCAGCGCCATTAAACACCACACGAACTTGGTCTATTTTTTTTTCGGCTATTTCAAGTGCATTTATTAAACCGGCACCAGTAATAATTGCCGTACCATGTTGGTCATCGTGCATTATAGGAATATTTAATTCTTCCTTTAAGCGTTGTTCAATTTCAAAACACTCTGGCGCTTTAATATCTTCTAAATTAATGCCCCCAAAAGTTGGGCTAATTGCCTTTACTGTTCTAATAAATTCTTCGGTATCTTTAGTGTTTACTTCAATATCAAACACATCAATATCGGCAAATATTTTAAACAAAACCCCTTTGCCCTCCATTACTGGTTTTGATGCCTCAGGACCAATATCTCCTAATCCTAAAACAGCAGTACCATTACTAATTACAGCCACTAAGTTTCCTTTTGCAGTGTACTTATAAACGTCATCAATATTTTCGGCAATAGCCAAACAAGGTTCTGCCACACCAGGCGAATATGCTAAACTTAAATCGCGCTTACTGTTGGTTGGTTTAGTTGGTATAACTTCAATTTTACCTGGGCGACCTTTACTATGGTACTTTAATGCATCTTCTTTTAATGAACTCATACTATTATCCTTCTCTCTGTTTACTTTTTATTTGGGTGTTGTCTTACATCAAAAAATGTAAGAAGCTCTATCGTATTTAACTTTTTTCTGTACAATAAAAGATTATGTTTAGTTACTACCGCTTTGTAAATCTTTTTAAATTTGGAGTAACGAAAAAGCTTGCGGGTTTATAGGAATGATACTAATAATTGCATTTGTTCTTTTAATAAACTCTTCTACCTCTTTATCGCTCCAATTTTGTTCGAGGTAATTTATAATTTGCTCGAAACGTTTTTCAGCTTTTGGTAACCAAACTATTTTGTAAGCCATTTTTGGTATTTAGACATTACCTCTTGATGCGTTTTTCCTAAACCTAATTCAGACTCTTTTATTGCAGCATCTACATCACGTTTTACTTTATCTGGAAGTTCGTCCCAAAGGTCTACTTCTTGGTTAGCTTTTAACATTGCATGAATAAGCTTTAACACTCTCGTATCGGCTTTTTCAATTTCTGTTAAAACTTGTTTTTTTTAAGTTTGCGTATGTCATCACATCAAAAGTACTAAAAATTAGGACTAATCGCCATCTCAGCGTAATAATCCAAAATATAGTTTACAGCATCATCTGCGGTATCAACTAGTTTAAATAAAAACAAATCATCAGGGTTGATGTTGTGCTCTTTTTCTAGCATTACTTTTTTTATCCAATCAATCAATCCACTCCAATATTCGGTACCAACAAGCACCACTGGGAATCGAGCAACTTTGTGGGTTTGAATTAGGGTTAAGGCTTCAAACAATTCATCTAAAGTACCAAATCCACCAGGCATTGCAATAAATCCTTGCGCATATTTCATAAACATTACTTTACGCACAAAAAAGTAATCGAAATTAATCATTTTATCACGATCAACAAATCTATTTACAAACTGTTCAAAGGGTAATTCAATTCCCAATCCAACAGATTTTCCATCGTTTTCAAAAGCACCTTTATTACCGGCCTCCATAATTCCAGGGCCACCTCCTGTAATTACACCAAAACCTGCATGAACAAGTTTTTTAGCAATTTCTTCGGCCAAAACATAATATGGATTATCGGCTTTTGTACGTGCAGAACCAAATACTGAAACACATGGACCAATGCGGCTCATTTTTTCAAATCCTTCTACAAACTCGGCCATTATTTTAAATGTTGCCCAACTATCAGAAGTTTTTATTTCGGGCCAATTTTTTTTCTCAAACGCTTTTTTAATTCTCTCTTCGTCTGTCATAGTTATATCTATTTAAAAAACACAAATAGGGGCGCACAAGTACGCCCCTTATACAAGTATACAGTAAAATTTTGTTAACCTAAAAGTTGTTTTAGTAATGCAGAAATTATTTTGCCATCAGCCTTACCTGCTAATGATTTCATGGCTAAAGGCATAACCTTCGCAAAATTGCCAGGACCGCTTGCTCCTGCTTGGATTATTAATTCTTGCAGTATGCTTTTTATTTCGTCCTCACTCATTTGTTTAGGCAAATATTTTTCGATAACGGTAAGCTCTTCTTGCTCTGTTTTTGCCAATTCATCTCTACCATTGCTTATAAAAATATCCATGCTTTCTTTACGCTGTTTAGCAAGTTTCTGAAATATTTTTATTGCAGCATCATCTTCAATAGTGTCCTTTGCTCCTTCGGCAGTTGCAGCAATCATTAAAGCAGCTTTTAGTGCACGTAAAGTGCGCACAGTTACTTCATCTTTTGCCTTCATGGCGGTTATTATATCTGTATTTATTTGTTGTTGTAAACTCATGGGGCGAAGTTACAAAAGACTATTTAAAAACAACCATAAAAAAGCACATGTTTAATCTTTAAAAACTCATATAATTAAGTGATTTAAATATGCTTATTAAGGAGTAACAATATGTTTTTTGTACCTTTGTAAGATTATTAAAGTAGAACTATTATGTTAAGACTTCGCATTTTTATTATCGCTTGCTTATTTTTTATTGGATTTGGATTACACGCGCAAACAAGCTGGAAAGGAACAACCAGCACTTCATGGTCAGTCGCAACTAACTGGACCAATGGGGTACCAACGGCAACAGTTGATGCCATTATAGGGGATAATAATTTTACAGGAACCAACCAACCAGCCACCAATGTGGCTGGGCAATGTAAAAGTTTAACCATTGGCGGTGGAACCAAAGCCACCACACTTATTGTAAAAAGAAACCTTACCATTTATGGTAATGTTACCATTAATAGCAATGGAACAATTAATCACACGGCATCAGCTATTTCCCTAACCGGCAACTGGTTAAACAATGGCACATACACCAAAAGCACCTCCAAGCCCAATGTAATTTTTTCGGGTATAAGCCAAACAATTGGTGGCACATCTACAACTACATTTAACAAGCTAACCATAAACTCGGGTTCTATGGTAACACTAACAGGAAACATAACCGCCTCAGGTAGAGTGATTGTTACAGGGGTATTATATCCAGGAGAGTGGCCAACCTACAAAGTAACTACTGTTAAGTTAGTAGTAAAAAATGGTGGTATAGTACATGTAAAAGCAGGTACTTTTGCTGGTAATTATGACGTAACTCCTACATCGGCAATTACTTTAAACATAGGCGCTACTGTTGAATACTCATCAAGCACCGTTGCACAAACGATATATGGTGGAGTTGCTTATGATAATTTAAATATTAGTGGTACAACTACAAAATCTTTAATAAGTAGCCTTACTCCCTTAAAAGCAAACAATGCAAGCACAGGAAATATAAATGTTAATAACGGCACACTAGATTTAGGAGCCTTTACCGCTGACCGAGCAACCACTACAGTTGGAGGAAATATACTTGTAGTGAGTGGAGCTAAGTTAAGAATTGGAGGAACAGGAGCAACTTTTCCAGACAATTTTAATACCGTATCATTAAGTTTAGGTAGCACAGTAGAGTATTATGGTGGAAACCAAACTGTAGATGCACAAACTTATGGAAACTTAAACTTGATATCGGGAACTGGTGCTGCTATCAAAACTATGCCCAGTTCCGTTGACGTGTTGGGTAATTTAACTGCAAGCATAAGCGGAGGAACAACACTTGCATTTACCAATGGCTCAGGCAATGTTAACATTAGTGGTAACTTAACTCTAAATGCATTAACAACCTACAACGGAGGAAGTGGCACAACTACCATAAGCGGTAATATTATAAATGCAGGAACCATTAATGGTAATACAGGAACTTTAGAAGTTGATGGCCCTGGTAAAACCATTTCGGGTGCTGGAGCTTATAATTTAAATAATTTTACAGTAACAGATGCTGTTATTACTGCAAGTGCACCAAGCATTGGTGTTGCAGGAAATTTTGCAACGGTAGGTTCTGCTTCTTTTACCCACGAAACTGGAGGTACACTTACCTTAACAGGTGCATCAAAAACATTATCGGGTACTGGAATTACTTTAGCTAATTTAACTATTGGTTTAGGAGCAACTATTGGTTCAACATCTATACATACAATTACAGGAAACTTAACCAATAATGGAACATTTAATTGCACTGCTGGTTCTACAAAGTTAACGGGAACAGCAAAAGCCATAAGTGGCTCGGGTGCTACAACACTTTATGCTGTTAATGTTACAGGTTCAATAACATCAACATCAAACATAACAATTGGCAATTCGCTAAGTGTAAGTGGAAGTTGTTCGGCATCGGCCGGAACTACAACTTTTAAAAATACATCATCATTAAACGGCACAGCTAACCTTTTTAATGTAACCATTAGTGGAACAGAATTACGTTTAGCAACTAATGCAAATTTAGGGATAGCAGGTACGCTAAGTTTAACTGCGGGTACTATTAATGTTACTGCATCAACCCCAAATACAATTACCTATAATGGTGGTGCACAAAATGTAAAAGGAATAACATACGATAACCTTATATTAAACAATGGGGGAACAAAAACAGCGGACGCAGCCATAACAATTAAAAGAAATCTTACCATATCAACTGGTACAACTTATAATGCGTCAGGCTATACGCATAATATTTATGGCGACTTTAACCAAAGTGGAACATTTACCGCATCAACAAGTACTTTTATATACAATGCTACAAGTAGGGCAACAATTAATGGAGCAACTACCTTTAACAACTTAACATTAAATAATAGTGCTGGTGTTGTTTTAGATTTAAACAGCAATGTTAGTGTGGCTAACCTAATAGTAAACACTGGCTACATAAATACTTTGGCTAATAAAATTACCATTACATCAACCCGTACAGGAAATGGAATAATATTAGGAACAGTTACCAGAACACATAGTTTTTCTTCGGGTGTTGATTACGCTTTTGAAGGCCCTAATACATCAATAAGATTTACAGGTTTTGTCCCGGCAGCTTCAATAACCATAAAAACAGTTAAAGGTGCAATTGCTGGATTTCCGTATGGTTCGGCTATAAACCGTAATTACGAAGTAAGTTGTGCTGGCGCGACTTTTAGTAATGCAAGGCTAAGATTTCATTACGAAGATGCTGAACTTAATGGCAATGCAGAAACAGCTATTGTACTTTGGAAATACGAATTCGGCACATGGAATGATAAAGGTAAATCAGGCAACAATGCATTTGATAATTATGTTGAGTTATCAGGATTATCAAACATTCAAGCTGAAGGCAAATTTACACTTGCTAAAGATCCTGGTGTTGTAAAATGGACCGGTGCATATGATACCAATTGGTCTGACTCAAGAAATTGGGCAGTTTCAAAAGGAAGCCCATCAATGCCACCATCAGCTTTTGATATTGTAGAACTTGGGAGTGCAACAGCTACTTACCAGCCTACCATAAATAGCTGGATAACTGTTAGAAGTATTGATTTTAGCAGTACTCAACCCATTACATTAAGCATTGGTTCGCTTGGTAGTTTAAATACGGGTAATATAAATGGTACTTGGAGTGGTTCGGCTACTCACAATATAAATGTTGGGGATGGCAGTTTGGTAGTATCTGGTGATTTTACATTGGGTGATAATTCAGCAAATCATAATACAAACCTTAGTGTAAACACAGGTTCGATAACCGTGAGTGGAACAATAAATCAACAGTTAGGGTGCTCGCTAGTGTTTACGGGATCTGGTGCACTTAATATTGGCGAAGACTATACTTTAGCAAATGGAATTGTTACTCCTGGAACGGGTACCATAAAATATAATGGTGATGGATCTCAAGAAATAGCGGGTATAAATTATTATAACCTAGTAGTTGATAAAGCTTCTGGTGTAGCCGCAGGTATTACCTCGAGATGTGTAATTGGAAACAGTATAAATGTGTTAAATGGTCAGCTAGATGTTTTAGCAACAACAGAAGTTCTTGGAGATGTTTTAATATCAAGCACCGGAACATTAAATGGCCGAAGTGATAGTGTTTATGTGGCTGGTAATTGGAATAATGCTGGAACATTTATTCCATCATTAGGTACCATAAGTTTTAATGGAACTGGTTCGCAAAACATAGGCGCTTCTGCTTTTAATAATATATTGATAAATAAATCATCCGGCACTGCATCGCTTACAGGAAACGTAACAGCAAGTGGAAACATCAGTATAGCCACTGGTAATTTAAATTTATCAACCTTTACCTTAAATAGGGTTTCGGTTGGTGGAAACTTTAGCATGTTACCGAGTACAGGTTTATTAATTAGCGGGGCAAGTAACTTCCCAACTAATTTTAGCTCGTTTACATTAGACACTACAAGCACAGTAACTTATAATGGAACGGTAATCCAAACAGTTGGTGGTGGTTTAGCTTATGGTAATTTAATTTTAAGCAATGGTGCAAGTAATGCCAAAACGCTTAACGGAAATATTGATGTAAGGGGCAATTTAACCATTAACACTGGTGCAACTTTTACCACCGGAGCAAACGCAATTTATTTATTTGGAAACTGGACAAATAGTGGAACATTTACACCAAGCACAGGAAGTTTAATATTTTCTGGCTGGGCAAAAACCATTACAGGCAATACTACATTTAACAAAGTTTCTGTTGTAGGAAGTTATACTGTAGCAAGCGCTGATATAACCATAAACAATAAGTTTCAGGTTTCTAGTACGGGCTCATACGCAGCAGGAAGCGGTGTGCACATTGTAAATGGTGATATGATAAATAGTGGTTCACTATCAAGCACAGGAACTACTACTTTTTCTGGAAATCAAGTTCAAACCATACAGTTACTAAATGCAATTTCATCTGTTTCAAATGGAATAATTAATTTTAATGGAACAATTTCTCCCATTTTAAACTCAAACACATCACCAACCTTTGCTAACCTTAATATTAATAATACAGGTGGTGTTAAAGCAAGTGTGCCTTGGCAAATTTATGGTGATTTAACTATTGGCGCTGGAGCTACTTTTAACTCGGGCAACTATATAGATACCATTAGAGGTAACGTAACAAATAATGGTACAATAACAAGCAGCGGAACATTACACTTTTTACCTAGTACAAATGTTACCATTGCTTTAGGTGCAAGCAAACTATCAAGCACCGGAACACTTAGGTTTGGAGGAACTGGCTTATTAACCGTTACAGGTACACCAACTTTGGTTACAGATGTTGTTTTTTCGAACAGGAATGCTGCGGGGGTTACCATGCCGGCTGGTTGGACAATTGCGGGTGATTTAGCCATAAACAATTTGGCTAAACTTAATGCAGGAAGTTATACTTACAATGTATTAGGAAGTATAGAATGTAATGGTGAGCTAGATGGCGGAACTTCAACTTTTATTTTAAAATCTGCAGAAGCAGAAATTAGTGCTAACACTACTACTAACTTTTACCATTTTACAGTATTTAATGGCGCCATTTTAACTATTAACTCAGATTTTAATATAAATGGTAATTTAGTTAACAACGGCACTATTGATGCAACATCTACGGGTTCGCCTAGAATAAATGGCACTGGGCCATCAACCATATCGGGTTCAAGCAGTGATTTACCTGGTTTAATAATTGCAAAAACGGGCGCTACTGCAACTTTAGCAAGAAATCTAACAAAGGTTAGTGATTTATCTATAGTTAGAGGAACATTTGCTACTGCGGGTTATTCTATTACAGAAGAGCCCGTTGATAAAGGTTCATTATCAGTTGAAGATTATGCAACATTAAAACTTGAAGGCACAAGTGGTTTACCAAGTTTTACCACCGTATCTCTTGATACCTTAAGTACGGTTGAATATGCAGGTACCAATCAAACCATAACTTCAGGAAATGATTATGGAAATTTAACCATATCAACTGCTGGCACTAAAACAGCAAATGGATCTTTAAATATTGTTGGAGACTTTACCCTCGCTAACGGTACATTTATCGGTGGAAACTTTATAGATACGCTACAAGGAAATTGGACCATGACGAGTGGTACATTTACAAACACCAATACAACTATATTTTGTTACGGGCCGTTTAATCAAACCTTAAAATCAACTGGGGCATTTAATAATTTAACGATTAATAAAACAGAAAATGCAGTTTACGATTCTACAAACATTACCGTAAATGGAACACTAAATTTAATAGCTGGTAAAATCATAACTGGTACCAATAAAATTATTACACCAAATGGTGGTTCTGTTAGCAGAACATCGGGATATGTAATTGGCACAATGCAAAAATATATTCAAACGGGTAATTCAACCGTTAATTACGAGTTAGGTGATACAGGTGGATATGCTCCAACAATATTGTCATTCTCTGGCGTAGCAAGTCCTGGATCAATTGCCATTGGTTCATTTGCCGGTGACCATACTGATATTGCAAACTCATTAATTAATAGCAATAAATCTGTTAATAGAAGGTGGGTAATGAGCAATTCTGGAGTAACCTTTTCTTCATACGGTGCTTTATTTAACTACCTAGCATCTGATGTTGATTCAGGTTCTAATACATCAAACTTCTACATATCAAAACTCAACGGTGGTGCTTGGATTGTTACATCAGCAGGAGCAAGAACAGATACAAGTACGGAGGCCGTTGGTTTAAACAGTATTGGAGAGTTTGTAATTGGAGAATTATATGCACGTGCTTGGGATGGTGGAGCGTTTACCAATAATTGGAATGATGCAAACAACTGGAACCCCGATGGAGAGCCCGGTGCAACAGAAGGCGCTTGGATTAAAACAGGTGTAACTCCTGAAATATCGACCATAGTTACTGTGGATCATTTACAAGTTACAAACGCATCGGCTATAGTTTCTCTTAAAACTGGTGGCTCATTAGCTGTAAATGGCGAACTTAATTTGGCCAATGGTAAATTAGAGTTAAACAGCCAAACCTTAACCTTAAACGGAACAATAAATGCAACTGCCGCTGGTACAATAACAGGCTCGTCAACTGCAAATATTGTAATAGGCGGAACTACTGGTGGAAACGTTGGTACATTAAACTTTACTGCTAATAGTCCTAATAATAGGGTACACAATTTTACCCTTAATAGAACTGGGGCTGATGCAGAAGTTTTGATAGGAACAAACGGTTTAGAAGTTACTAACTTAGTATCTATACCTAACGGAATACTTCGCTCTGGCGATAATTTAACACTAATATCAAATGCCAGTGGTACTGCAAGAGTTGGCCAATTAATATCACCTGCCGACTTAACAGGACAAGTAAATGTACAACGCTATATTCCAGCAGTAATTAGAAGATCGAGATTAATTTCACCGAGTGTTGCTGGGTTTGATTTTACTCAATTAATAGATGATGCTTTTATAACAGGGCCAGGTGGTATTACCAATGGTTTTGATGCATCAACCAACAATGGAAGCACAGTGAGCACTTATCAAGAATCGACAATAGGAACCAGGGGATGGAAAGGAATTAGTAATATTAATAACACCTTAAATCCTGGACAAGGAATAACCGTATTTGTTAGGGGTGATAGAACACTTGCTTCTCCAGATTGGTATACGCCACCATTTGTTAGCCAAAATGAAGTAACCTATGATTTTGTTGGAAACATAAATAAAGGTACCATTTCACCTACTATCACCTATACAAACACTGCAGTAGCAGACGATGATGGATGGAATTTAGTAGGTAACCCATACCCTTCACCAATTGATTGGAACTTGGTTACTAAATCAAATTTATCCGCATTTTATTATGTGTTTAATCCTGCCACTAACTCTTATATTGCAGATAATGGTTCGATAAATATTGCTTCTGGCCAAGCCTTTTTTGTACAGGCAACTGATGATAATCCAACTATAACATTTAATGAAAATAATAAGGTTGTAACTGATGTAGTAGGAAACTTTAAAACAAGTGCTAAACCGATGCAAATTGAAATTAGAAAAGATGCATTAACTGCTGATTTTGCTTGGTTAAATATTAACAATAATGCAAGTGCAAACTACAACCCGCTAGAAGATGCAATAAAACTAACCAATGCTGTAGTAAACTTAAGTTTTATAGGTAATGATAACGTATTACAACAATATTATACAACTCCAATTGGTGCAAGTGCAGATACCTTTAAACTTGACCTTGATGCACCAACAGGCAGTTACACATTTACCTTTAGTAACTTAACAAGTTTACCATTAAACAGTGGTGCTTATTTTATTGATAAATACAACCAAAATGTGGTTGATTTGGCAACAACCAATACCTATACATTTGCCGTTGCTGGTGGAAATACTTTAACTTTTGGTCAACGATTTATCATTGTAATTAACAATGCTGTATTGCCTGTTAAACTAGTAAGTTTTACTGGCCATAAACAACAAAACAACGTAGTATTAAATTGGCACACCGCTAATGAAATAAACAATAAAGGTTTTGAAATAGAGCGTATGTTATTAAGCAATAATACTTGGCAAGCCATTGGATTTGTTGCACCTGCAAAAGGTTCTACAAATAATAAATATACGTATACAGATAATGAAGTAAACCTTTCAAAATCGGTATACTATCGTTTAAAACAAATTGACTTGAGTGGTAATATTACGTATTCAAATATTGTAGTAATTGGTAATGAAATCTCAACAGCTAATGCGGTAAGTATTTATCCAAACCCAGCCAGCAATATATTTAACATAGAATTGTTATCAGCTGAAAATACTAGTGCACAAATAACAATTACAGATATTACTGGTCAAAAAATTGTTAGCTTAAACCAAGATTTACAAATGGGTAAAAACATTATTAAGCATGAGGGTTTAAAAACCGGTATTTACTTTGTTGAAGTAATTGCCTCTGATAGAAAAACCGTATTAAAACTTATTATAAGATAATAGCAGATAATACGCTAAAAACAAAAAGCCACTTAACGGATTGTTAAGTGGCTTTTTATATTTATTAAAGCTTAGGTTTACTTTCTTTTAGGGATAAACTTAGCTGTTTTATTTAAGAAAAATGTAAAGGTATCGCTGCGTAATCCTATACGTAAAGTTTCTAAAGGAATAACATCGTTTGGTGCAATATTGCCCAAGTTTACATTGGCATCAACCAAATTAATAAAATACGTTTGTTGTGCTTTTTGAGGCGCTTCCCAAATTATTTTTTCGCCATCAATTTTGGTTAAAATTTCTTGAACCAAACCTTCTCTTACCTCACCGCTGCTTCTATAAACACCAACATTTCCAGCTTCACGTGCTTCGGCAATTACTTTCCATGAGCCCGCATTTAATTCTGCCTTCATTAATTCTATCCATTGGTATGGAGGAATAATTTTTTCAACATCCTTACTGCCAACTTCACTTAATACAGTAGCATGTTTGCTTAGTTTAGCTATATATTCTAGTTTAATATCATGAGGCATTTCTATGCTACCATCCGAAACCTCCACATGGTCTACCTTATATTTATCAATAGCCTTTAAAAAATCATCGTATTGATTGCGCACAATAAATGCTTCAAACAAAGTACCACCAAAATAAACCTTGATACCCGACTCTTTATATAACTTAATTTTTTCGACCAAATTAGGTGCTACCATACTTGTTCCAAAGCCAAGTTTAACCAAATCTACATATTCTCCACTAGCTTCTATAAAATTTGCTGTTTCGGTAAGGCTAAGTCCTTTATCCATAACCATGGTTAATCCATTGTTACGCGGTTGTGCAGTTCTATCTGGTAACTGCTTAAGTTTAAAGTTTCTCATTTTTAATTTTGTACAATGCTATTAAATCTGTAATTTCTGTAGCCTCTTGCAACTGCGGTAAAACCTCAAAAAGCAAAAAGTGGTCATCAAAATTAATACTTAATGCGGTTTCTAAGTGCACTAAAGCTTGCCTGATTTTAGTCATAGCATATAAATAAGCAGCCATACGGTAGTGTAATTGCTGGTTTTCAGGACTTAGCTTCAATGCTTTTTCTACAATATCAATGGCTTCGTCTCTTTTATTTTCTACAAATAACACATACGACCAGTCTAACCATGCTTCTACCATCATTGGATCGAGCAAAATAATGTCTTGATAACACGCAATTGCCTCTTCAATGTGGTTCATTTTATACTCTGTTTCGGCCAATACCAAAAGATATTCGGTATTGTCTGGTTCAAGCACTGTGGCACGTTTCATAAACTGAAGGGCATCTTTTAACTTCTCTTCCTTTTCGTAAGTTAAGCCAATCCCAAACCACGCTTCGGCAATATTTGGGTTGATTTTAGTTGCCTTTTTATAGAATTCGCGCGCCTCTATGTTAAGGTCTAGGCGCTCCAAACAACCAGCTAAATTGCAATAAGTAACAGACTCTGGACCATCACGCTCTAAAGTAATTTTGTATTCTTCAATAGCATCTTCGTATCTATCTAACTCTACTAAAGCATTGGCTTTATTAAACCTAGCAGCAGTATAATCATCATCAATAGCTAAGCAAAACTCAAAGGCATCAATAGATTTTTCGAAATTGCCCATTTTGGTATAAACAACACCTAAAGCATACCATGCGCTGGTGCTGTATGGGTCGATATCAATAAGTTTATTAATAAAATCAATGCTTTTATGATGTTGCCCAAGTAAATCGTAAATATTAGCAGCCTCGTGATAAGCCTGCTCAAGTGTTGGGTTTTCGATAGTAATAAGCTCAAAATACTCAGCCGATTTTTGCAGCATAACACATTCTTCGTAAGCATAAGCAATTTCAAAAAGTACATCCACCCTATCATCACAATGTTGCAGTGCTTTTTCAAAACTAGTTTCGGCTTCTGGAATTCTATTAAGGTTTAAATAAATTTCGCCTTTGGTAAGGGCAATATCAGGGTTAAATGGCTCGTAAAGTTCAGCTTCTTCGGCAATTTGTAATGCCTCATCAAATTTAGAAAGTGCCAAAAAAACGGTTGCCTTTTGTACCATAAACGCAATGTTATTGGGATAAAGTTCTTCACCAAAGTATAATACCTCTAGTGCTTTTTTCAACTTTTCTTTGTGTATGTAGTAATCGCAGATACCCTCTATTGCCTCGGCTTCAAAAAACTCCTGTGTTTTGTTCCGAAGCATCTTTTCGTACCGCTGTACATTTGATTGTACCTCTTCGTCTAAAAAATCATCAGCATCCATATTCATAAAGCTTAAGTTTAACAAATATAACACCAAAAAAACTTGATAGCTTGATTTTGTGAAATTTTGTGCACAAAAACTTGTGCAATAATTTACTTTATTTTTAAATAGATTTAAAACTTAAGTAGCGGGTATAAAGCAAAATTCTACGTTACCGTTTGATTTGACTATGCTGACAGGTTGCCAATTTAAATACTAGTTTTAAAACAGCGTGTTTAACCCGCCTTAAACATAGCCATTACTAAAGTTACAAATGGATTTTACAGTTTCGTTTTTAGTAATTGAAAAAACCAGAAAAATCAATAAAAAAGTATTTACATCACCCGATACTACCACTCCAAAAAACAACAAATAAATTAACGTAAAAAACCGTTAATTGCAAGTATGTTTAAATACGTTGCAACAACCCTAATTATACTTATAAATACCGTTGTTTTTTCACAAACAATTCAACTAAACCAAGCAAATTGGCAACAACGTGTTGACTACAGCATTCAAGTAACCTTGCGCGACTCGCAAAACATGTTAAGTGGTTTTGAAACAATGACGTACCACAACAATTCGCCAAATGTATTAAATGAAATTTACATCCATCTTTGGCCTAATGCGTATTTAAATAATCAAACCCCTTTTGCCAAACAACAAGTAGAAAGCGGCAAAACAGCCTTTTATTTTGCTCCTGATAGTTTAAGGGGAAAAATGGATTCGATTAATTTTAAAGTAAATGGCAAAAGTGTTAAAACCGAGTTTGTAACGGGGTTTGAAATTATAAAATTACTATTAGATTCGGGTGTTCAACCTAACTCAAGCATAAAAATAACCACACCATTTAGGGTAAAATTACCACGTGTTTTTTCGCGTATGGGCGAAGAAGATTTTTTGTATTGCATCACCCAATGGTATCCAAAACCTGCTGTTTATGATGTGAACGGATGGAACCCGATGCCCTATTTAGATCAAGGAGAATTTTATAGCGAGTTTGGAAAATTTGTGGTGGATATTACTACTCCAAAAGATTATGTGGTAACCGCAACGGGGCAAATACAACAGCCAGAAGAAACAATTTGGTGGCAAAAACGATTGGATAATTCTTTGTTGCCACATCCATCAAAAAATAAAAATAAAACCTTACAATTTGTTCAAGATTCTGTGCATGATTTTGCATGGTTTGCCAGTGCTAAATTTAAGGTTAGCAAAGGTGAAACCACTTTAAAAAGTGGACGAAAAATAGACACTTGGTTATTTAGCGAAAAAGATGGCGATAAAGTACGTGCAAAAGGTGTTGAATATATTAACGAAGCAATACAATTTTATTCTGATAATGTAGGTGAATATCCTTATCAGCAAGCAACCGTTGTAATTACCGAGCTTAAGGCTGGTGGCGGTATGGAGTATCCTACTATTACCAATGTAACTGATGTAAATAAACAGGTAATTGTGCATGAGGTTGGTCATAATTGGTTTTATGGAATTTTGGCATCAAACGAAAGGGAATATCCTTGGATGGACGAAAGCATAAATAGCTATTACGAAGCCCGAAGTAATTATCAACCCAAACCAGTTTTGTATAAAAATATATTTGCAAAAAAACCAAATACCAGTAGGTTTAATATTGGTAATGATGATTTAGCCAGCAACTCTTTTGGGCTATTACAATTACAATACCTGATAAGTGCACGAAACAACTCAGACCAAATTATTACACTGCCAGCTACCGAATTTACCAATTTAAATTATGGCACTGTAATTTATAGTAAAGCTCCATTGGCATTTTTACAGCTAGAGAAATATTTAGGCACACCAACTTTTGATAGCATGATGAAAAGTTATTACCAAAACTGGAAATTTAAACACCCTTTACCTAATGATTTTATAAATCATGCAAAAGCATTTACCGATAAAGATTTAACCTGGTTTTTTAAATATTTAATGAACACCATCGCTAAACCGGATTATGCTATAACAAGGGTAAAAAAACGTAATAATAATTTAATTATAACCATAAGAAACAAAGGATTTGTACCAGCTCCTTTTACCGTACAAACGTTAAGAAATGATAGCATCTTACACCAAGTAACAGTTGCTCCTTTTAATGAAACCACAACCGTAACACTGCCGGCAAGCAATGCCACACAAGTGCGTATTGATGCACTAGAGGAAAGCATAGATGCTTATAGAAACAACAACTATGCAAGAACCCACGGAATATTTAAAACTACGCGAGGAATAGAAACTAAATTTTTAATAAATCTTGAAAAGCCCAATAAACAACAATTGTTTTACACGCCTATAATTGGTGCAAATTATTACAACAAAACAATGGTGGGTTTGGCATTATACAACAGTATTTTGCCACGTAAAAAAACCGAATATTGTTTTACACCAATGTATGCCTTTGGTACCAAAGATTTGGCTGGATACTTTAGCCTACAAACACGTGCTTTTGGTTTTGGTTTTATTAGAGAGGCACAATTTGGGGTTGATATGGCCAGGTTTGCAAGTGCCGGTTATAACAGCAATCAAGTTATTGGGGTTGATACCTTGGGACAACCAATTTTAGGATTTGAATATGGATTAAAAGTGTACGAAAAATTAACACCAAGGGTTACTATATTCTTTAAAAATAATACGCCTACTAATGGGGTTGAAAAAAGAATGGACATTCGTTATGTAATGGTTAATGAGCAAAAACATACTACCGCTTTATTTAATAATTTTGGCGTGCATTATGGCTATTTTGATGTTACTTAAACCCACAGCAAAAACCTAAAAATAAATCCTTATAGCATTGCATTTAATTACCAAAATGCCAAGGCACAAAGTAAATTCGAAAAGGTAACGGCAGAGTATAATGCCTTTTTTAATTATGGCGAAAAAAAGAAAGGTTTAACCGTTAGAGGTTTTGCGGGATTATTTTTAACCCGTCCAAAAAATAACATGGATGAACGTGCCCAATTTAGGGTTGCAGAAAACAATGGTTATTATGATTATTTATACGACTACTCACAATTTGGTAGAGGAGAAGCAAATATCACTAACAATATTTTTACACAACAAATTATGCCTACAGGTACAGGCTTTAGAACCTATGCACCTATAGCAAATACAGATGACTGGGTGGCGGCTATAAACCTTACTTCAACAATATTTGGCGTGTTGCCTTTAAGGGTTTTTGTTGATGTGGCTGCAATCAACACTAAGCTTCCAGTAATAAATGGAAATACAGGCGTTACCGAAATAGTTTATCAGGCCAATTTACATTATGTTACTGGTATTAGCCTTTGGATGTTTAAAGGGGCATTTCAAGTTAATTTACCGGTATTTACCGACCCAATTACTAAGGCAAGTTGGGATTTAAATAATAGCATTGGCCAACGTATTACATTTACATTAAACCTAAATGCACTTAACCCAATTAAACAAATTAGAAACAGCAAGTTGTTTTAGGATTGATTAAAAATAAAAGCAATAAGTATACTTGTTATTCAGGTATCATACACCAACTAAAACGTATATTTTGCCTAATGTTTACTATTAAAATATGCGATTAAAACAACTACTATCAATTTTACTGTTAACTGTGCTTTTGCTTAATACAGCAATTGCGCAAAACGCTGATATTGGCCTACTGCGTAAATTAAATTTAAACCGCAACACCGCTCTCGACCCAACATTTAGCGTATTAACAAATAGTGTATTTCCGCTTGCTTTGGCTGTTCCTGCAACATTTGCAACCTTATACTTAATTAAAAAAGACAGTGCGAACAAACAGCGCACCATAATAATTGGTGGTACATTATTAATTTCATCTGCAATTACGGGTTTACTTAAATACAGCATACAAAGGCCTCGCCCTTATGTAACCTACCCAGATTTGGATAATATTACCCCAGAGGATAAGTATTCGTTTCCATCAGGACATACATCAACGGCATTTGCTTTGGCTACATCAATTACCATTGTTTATCCCAAATGGTATGTTGCCGTTCCTGCATATTTGTGGGCATCATCTGCTGCTTATTCGCGCATGCATTTTGGCGTACATTACCCTAGTGATGTATTGGCTGGCGCATTAATTGGAAGTGGTTCGGCATGGTTAAATTATCAATTAAACAAACGTTTGCAAAAGCGCAAAAAGTTTTAACCTTACATTAAAAAATACCTGATACAAAAAGCTAAAATTAAAATTAAATACACACCAATGGTTTGTATGTTAATGGTGTTGCGCAATTTTAATAGCTCTGGGGTTGATGCAGGTTTAAAAACAAATATCGGCAAACCCGATTTTATTTTGGTAGCAATACTACTTGCATCCGATAAGTAATCGCTATAAGATAATTGTTTATCAGCATGATTAAAATTATAATAATTCCATGCACGTTTGTTCATTAATGTGGCACCAATTAGGCCAACTATTATTAAAAATATCAGCATAATTAACTAAATATATTAAACACAATTAAACTGCTTACGTATGCCAAAGCTGTCATATACACAAACATTATTATTGGCCATTTCCATGTATTGGTTTCGGTTTTTACTACAGATAGTGTGCTCATACATTGCATAGCAAATGCATAAAAAACCATCAACGATAATATGGTGGCTATAGAATAAATTGGTTTGCCTTGTGCATTTTTTTCCGTAAACATTTTTTGCTGTATGGTACTTAAATCGCCACCTTTAGCACCGCCACCAACACTGTAAATTGTGCTCATGGTTCCTACAAAAACCTCACGTGCAGCAAGCGATGTTAGCAACGCAATACCTATTTTCCAATCAAAACCAAGCGGCCTAATTGCGGGTTCAATCCATTTACCAAACACACCTGCATAACTTGCTTGCAATCTTTCTGCACTTCTTTTTGCATCTAATTCTTCGGCAGTTTGTGTTGCATCCGGATTTAATGCTAGGGTATTATATTTGATATCAATGGCATTCATATTATCTCTTGGTCCGTATGATGCCAAGGCCCATAAAATTACAGAAACCGCCACAATAATTTTACCCGCACCAACCACAAATGCCTTTGCTTTTTCGTATAGGGTAATTAATAAATTATGCCAAACAGGTAATTTATAACTGGGCAATTCCATAATAAAATAGTTAGAACTTTTTACATGCACAAAAAGTTTAAACAAAGCAGCACTGGTTAATGCAGCAATAAAACCCAATAAATACATGGCCATTAAAACTACCCCATGCACATTAAACGGACCCCATTTTGCGGTTTCGGGAATTAGCATACCAATTAATAAAGTATACACTGGCAAACGAGCAGAACAACTCATTAAAGGTGTTACCAAAATGGTAATTAATCTTTCTTTTTTACTCTCAATACTTCTGCTCGACATGATGCTGGGAACAGCACAGGCCATTCCACTAATTAAAGGCACAATGCTTTTACCATTCATTCCAAACGGACGCATTATCCTATCCATAATAAAGCCAACACGCGCCATGTAACCCACATCTTCGAGTATGGCGATAAATGCAAAAAGAATAATAATTTGTGGTAAAAATATAATCACACCACTTAATCCTGCCACAACACCATGTACTAATAAATCATTCAAAACACCATCGGGCAGCGTTGTTTCAATGGCATTACTTACCCAAGCAAATCCCATTTCAACCCAATCCATTGGATAAGCACTCCATGAAAAAATAGCTTGAAACATTAAAAACAACAATCCTAAAAATATAAGCAAACCCCAAATGCGGTGCGTTAAAATCTTATCTGCTTTTTGGGTAATATTTTTTGTAATGTGGTTTGCTTTTTGCCTGCGACTTAACCTTACCGCCTCATCAATTACGCGATAACGTTGTAAAATTTCTTCTTGTTGGAATTGCTGCGCATTGAAATTGTGTTTTTGAAAAGCTGCATTAATTTGCTTAGCCTTATTATTTAAAAAAACACTTGCATTAATAGCATATTGTAAAGCTGCATAAGGATTTTTTTTATCCGTAATTTCACCTATTTCATCTAATAAGTTTTTATCAACTTGGTTAATGTCAAAATAGGTTACTTTTTTATGTTGGCTTTCATCAAGCAATAAACTTTTAATTTTTGAAACCCCTTCTTTGTTTCTTGCATTAATGGCCACAACTGGTATTCCCAATTGTTCTGCTAAAATATCAAGTTCATAAAAAATACCCTTGCGCTCGGCCAAATCAACCATATTTAAAGCTAAAATTACTGGTACACCCAAATCTGCAACTTGGGTAAGTAAAAGTAAATTGCGCTTTAGGTTACTGGCATCGGCAATAAATAAAACCAAATCCGGAAAGTTGGTTTCGGCCTTGTTGCGTAAAATGTCATACGTAACCAATTCATCAGCCGATTTTGGGTATAGGCTATAGGTTCCGGGCAAATCAATTATTTGTGCACGTGTATCAGCATTAAGCTTGCTGTAGCCAATTTTTTTCTCAACGGTGGTTCCTGCAAAATTGCTAACCTTGTGGTTTAGGCCCGTTAGTCCATTAAACAAACTTGTTTTACCACTATTGGGGTTTCCTGCTAATGCAACCGTTATTTCCTGCTTCACTACTATTTCAAATTAACATCTATACAACTTGCATCACTTATGCGTAAACACATTTTATATTCGCCAACACGAATTGCAATTGGATCACCAAATGGCGCCACATGCACCAACTCTACTTCCTCGCCAGGTAACAAACCCATTTCAAACAGCTTTAAACTTAGCTCTTCGCTATTTACCTTTTCTACGGTTGCTATTTGATTGAAGTTTAGTTCTGAGAGTTTCACCCTTTGGTATATTTAATTGGTTGGCGAATTTAGATTATTTCTAAAGAAGGAAAAAATGATTGATAACATAATTTTTTTATGCAACAAAATCATTTCTAAAGCCACTGTATACGGCCATGTTACAGTATTAGGTTATTTTTATTTACAGTTATAAATTTTGTAAACTCACACTTTCTCTTATTTTTGCCCAATTTTTAGGTATACCATTACAAGGTTAAAATTACCATAAAGCTAAACTAACAAACTCAGCATCATGCCAAAAGATAAAAGCATTAAATCGGTACTAATTATAGGAAGTGGGCCAATTATTATTGGACAAGCATGTGAATTTGATTACTCGGGTAGTCAAGCGGCTCGTTCGTTAAAAGAAGAAGGTATTGAAGTTTCGTTAATAAACTCAAATCCTGCTACAATTATGACCGACCCAGTTACAGCAGATCACGTTTATTTGTGGCCGCTTGAAGCTGAAAGTATTGAGAAGATTTTACAAGAGCGCCAAATTGATGCAGTTTTGCCTACCATGGGCGGACAAACAGCATTAAATTTAGCAATTGAGTGCGAAGAATTAGGCATTTGGGAAAAATATGGTGTAAGGCTTATTGGGGTTGATACCGCTGCAATTGAAACAACCGAAAACAGAGAAAAATTTCGTCAAAAAATGATTGAAATTGGCATAGGTGTAGCTCCAAGTCGCACGGCAAACTCGTTTTTAGAAGGTAAAGAAATTGCCCAAGAAATTGGTTTTCCTTTAGTTATTCGTCCATCATACACTTTAGGTGGAACAGGTGGCGGTTTTGTTTGGAAAAAAGAAGAATTGGATGCTGCTTTACAACGTGGTTTATCTGCATCGCCAACACACGAAGTTTTGGTTGAAAAAGCAGTATTTGGTTGGAAAGAATATGAGTTAGAATTATTACGTGATAGAAATGATAACGTAGCTGTAATATGTGTGATAGAAAACTTTGACCCAATGGGTATTCATACGGGCGATTCTATTACTGTAGCACCAGCAATGACACTAAGTGATAGCTGCTACCAAAAAATGCGCGATATGGCCATTTTAATGATGCGCAGTATTGGTAATTTTAATGGTGGATGTAATGTGCAATTTTCGGTTAATCCAGAAAACGAAGACATCATCGCAATTGAAATTAACCCGCGTGTTTCCCGCTCATCAGCATTGGCATCAAAAGCAACGGGTTATCCTATTGCTAAAATTGCATCAAAACTAGCCATTGGTTATACTTTAGATGAGTTAAAAAATCCAGTAACTAAAACTACTTCGGCTTATTTTGAACCCGCTTTAGATTACGTAATTGTAAAAATACCTCGTTTTAATTTTGATAAATTTAAAGGTGCTGATACCACTTTAGGCCTTCAAATGAAATCAGTTGGTGAGGTTATGGGAATTGGTCGTACGTTTATTGAAGCCTTACAAAAAGCTTGTCAGAGTTTAGAGATTAAACGTAATGGACTAGGTGCTGATGGATACCAAAGCAGAAACTTAGAAGAAATTGTAGATAAACTTAAAAACCCAAGTTGGGATAGGTTATTTGCGGTAAAAGATGCGTTGAGTTTAGGTGTGCCAATTTCATCGGTAGAAAAGATTACAAAAATTGACCGTTGGTTTTTAACCCAAATAAATGATATGGTGCGTACCGAAAGTGATACGCGTAGGTTTAACCTAAAAAATATGCCACATGATTTAATGCTTGAGTTAAAACAAAAGGGTTATAGTGATGTACAAATTGCTTGGTTAATTGGAGGTGATACAACCGAAGATGAAGTACGCCAATTGCGTAAAGAAATGGGCATAATACGTACTTACAAAACAGTTGATACTTGTGCAGCAGAATTTCCTTCGCCAACCAATTATTTTTACTCAACTTATGATGGTGAAAATGAAAGTAAGGTAAGCGATAAAAAGAAAATAATTGTATTAGGCTCGGGACCAAACCGCATTGGACAAGGTATTGAGTTTGATTACAGTTGTGTGCATGGTTTATTGGCTGCAAAAGAGTGTGGTTACGAAGCCATCATGTTAAACTGTAATCCTGAAACGGTTTCTACTGATTTTGATATGGCCGATAAGCTTTATTTTGAACCCGTATTTTGGGAACATTTGTTAGATGTTATTGAGCACGAAAAACCAGAAGGTGTGATTGTGCAACTTGGCGGACAAACAGCTTTAAAACTTGCCAAAAAGCTTAAAGAACATGGCATTAAAATTATAGGAACAGATTACGAAAGCATGGACTTATCAGAAGACCGTGGTTCATTCTCTGATTTATTAAAAGAATTGGGCATTCCATATCCTATGTATGGTGTGGCCGAAGATGCTGACGAAGCCATTGCAGTAGCAAATAAAGTAGGTTACCCAGTATTGGTTAGACCAAGTTATGTGCTAGGCGGACAAGGCATGAAGATTGTAATTAATGATGAAGACCTGGAGAGTGCTGTTATAGGTTTATTGGGTGATTTACCCGGAAATCGTGTATTGATAGATCACTTTTTAGATAGAGCAGAGGAAGCAGAAGTGGACGTAATTTGTGATGGAGATGATGTACATATTATTGGTATGATGGAACATATTGAACCTGCTGGTATTCACTCGGGTGATTCGAATGCTGTATTGCCACCATTTAGTTTGAGCGAAGCTGTAAAAAACCAAATGGAAACATATGCCATTCAGTTAGCAAAAAGCATGAAAATTATAGGCTTGTTAAACATACAATTTGCCATAAAAGAAGAAAAAGTGTATGTGATAGAAGCTAATCCTCGTGCCTCGCGCACGGTGCCGTTTATTGCAAAAGCATATCAAATTCCGTATGTAAATATTGCCACCAAAATAATGTTGGGCGCAAATAAATTAAAGGACTTTACCTTTGAGCGTAAACTAACTGGATATGCCATAAAAGAGCCTGTGTTTTCGTTTAACAAGTTTGAAGGCGTAAACAAAGAACTTGGCCCCGAAATGAAATCAACTGGCGAAGCAATAAGATTTATAAAAGACTTACAAGACCCTATTTTTAGAAATTGGGTTAAAGCAAAAAGCATGTATTTAAGTAAGTAATACAGGTAAAATATAATTGCCAAACGCCCTGCATGAAAACTTCATGCAGGGCGTTTTTGTTGTTATTTAATTTAGGTGATATAAAACAATGTACCTTGTTGCAGAGGTAAAAAATGAGCATGGTCTTTAAGGTGTTCATCAAACATGCGACCCCGCTGGGGTCGCACTTGTCTTGCGTATATTTATATCAATAAACATTTAATCCCTCTTGGATTACACATTCGATTAATACATTTACGAATTTATTCCATGAACCCAGCGGGTTCAAATGTCTATAAAACAATCAAATTATACATGTATTAGACCCAAGCCGGGTCGCACTTGTCTTGCGTATATTTTTATCGATAAACATCTACATAGGTGAGTTTTTAATATAAAAATCAACCCAAACGATTATAAACTCGAACTTATAACATACCTCATTGTAAATATTAAAATATAAACCTTACTTTGCTAAGTATTGAAAGCAGCAAAACACCTATTAATTATTTTTTTAACCATTGGTATCACAGTGCCAGATGCAGTGTTGCATCAAGCCCTGCGAGTACCTGCTTTAGCTGCGCATTATTACCACCACATTACCGAGCATCAATCAATTGGCGTTATAGATTTTTTGGTGTTGCATTATGGCGATACCGACCACATGCAAAATGATGAACAGGAACATAAAAATCTTCCCGGCACTCAAAAAAACCAACATTGCAATCATGCACAAGTAATTCCGGTTGTATTGGTAAATTCAACTATAGCATTACAAAACCCAACACCTTTTATTAAAGCCGAGCTAAATGTGTGTGCTCATCAAAACTTACTCAGCAATAGTGCCGTTAGTATTTGGCAGCCGCCCAAGCTTGCTTAATTAAAAATACTTTTCTTAGCGCAATAGCTTGCGCATTTTCAATTTATTAAATTTAATCATAGTTAAACTATGTTAGAAAATATTATCCGATTTAGTGTTCGGAATAAACTTGTTGTAAGTTTTTTTACGCTAGCATTAATCATTTGGGGTGGTTATTCGTTAAGCAAATTACCCATAGATGCGGTTCCTGATATTACCAATAATCAGGTTCAAGTTTTAACTGTTTCACCAAGTAGCGGTGCCGAAGATATTGAGCGATTTGTTACATTTCCGGTGGAGCAAATTATGGCTACCATACCAGATATTATTGAGATTCGTTCGTTTTCTCGATTTGGTTTATCAGTTGTTACCATTGTGTTTGATGATGATGTGGATGTTTATTGGGCGCGCCAACAAGTAAATGAGCGTTTGGGTAAAGCCAAAGAGCAAATTCCACCAGGCATGGGTAATCCTGAGTTGGCACCACTTACTAGTGGATTGGGTGAAATATTCCAATATGTAATTCATACCAAACCAGGTTACGAAAAACAATATGATGCCACCGAGTTGCGTACCCTACAAGATTGGATTGTACGTAGGCAATTATTAGGCACAAAAGGTGTGGCCGATGTAAGTAGTTTTGGTGGTAAGCTTAAACAATATGAGGTAGCACTAAAAACCGATAAACTGCGCAGTTTAAACATTAGCATTAACGAGGTTTTTGATGCACTAAATGCAAACAATGCAAACACAGGTGGCGCTTATATTGATAAAAAACCTTATACCTATTTTATACGCACCGAAGGATTAATAACCTGTAAAGAAGATATTGAAAACATTGTGGTTAAAACTGCTGCAAATGGAATTCCTATACTTATTAAAAACGTTGGCCAAGTGCAAGTTGGTGCTGCTATTAGGTATGGCGCAATGACCCGAAATAATGATGGCGAAGTGGTGGGCGCGGTTGTAATGATGTTGAAGGGAGAAAACTCCTCGCAGGTAATTAAAAATGTAAAAGAACGTATTGATCAAATTCAAAAAACGTTACCCGAGGGAGTAGTTATTGAACCATTTTTAGACAGAACAAAACTGGTAAATAATGCAATTGGAACAGTTAGCAAAAACCTTATTGAAGGGGCACTAATAGTAATATTTGTTTTGGTATTGATGTTGGGAAATTTACGGGCTGGATTAGTGGTTGCTTCTGTAATTCCCTTAGCCATGTTATTTGCCGTATCCATGATGAATTTATTTGGCGTATCGGGTAATTTAATGAGCTTGGGTGCAATAGATTTTGGTTTGATTGTAGATGGAGCAGTAATTATTGTTGAATCTACTTTACACCATTTAGGCAAACGCAACAACAACAATAAACTTAGCCAACTTAATATGGATAATGATGTGGTGTTTTCTGCATCAAAAATTATGAAAAGTGCCGTATTTGGACAGGTAATTATATTAATAGTTTACATACCCATTTTAGCGCTTGTAGGTATTGAAGGAAAAATGTTTAGACCCATGGCTCAAACAGTAAGTTTTGCCATTATTGGTGCTTCTATTTTATCACTTACTTATGTGCCAATGATGAGTGCTATATTCTTAAGCAAAAAAACAAATCATCAACCTACTTTTTCTGATAAGTTAATTGCGAAAATTCAAGTTGTTTACCACAAATCTTTTGTATGGGTGATAAAAAAACAAGCCATAGTTTTAAGCAGTGTAGTGGTAATATTAGTAGCCTCAACATTAGTATTGTTAAGCTTAGGTGGTGAGTTTATTCCGCAGTTAGATGAAGGTGATTTTGCAGTAGAAACTCGTATTATGACTGGCAATAGTTTAACCGAAACCATTGATGCTGCATCAAAATCAGCCCAGGTTTTATTGGATAACTTTCCGGAAGTAAAAGAGGTGGTCGGTAAAATTGGTTCCTCAGAAATACCAACCGACCCAATGCCTGTTGAAGCTTGTGATTTAATGATTATTTTAAAGGATAAAAAAGAATGGACCTCTGCTAAAACGCGTGAACAACTTGCTGAAAAAATGCAACAAAAGTTAGAAGAAAATATTGTTGGTGTAAGTTACGGTTTTCAGCAGCCCATACAAATGCGTTTTAACGAATTAATGACTGGTGCAAGGCAAGATGTGGTGGTAAAAGTGTATGGCGAAGACTTAAACAAATTGGCACAATACGCAAAACAAATAGGAGCAATTGCGCAAAAAACAACAGGTGCGGTTGATGTGTATGTAGAACAAGTTGGCGGTTTGCAACAAGTGGTAGTAAATTATAATAGAGATAAATTAGCACAATTTGGTTTAAATATTAATGATGTAAATACTGCTATTAGGGCAGGTTTTGCAGGCGAACATGCAGGCCTGGTATTTGAAAATGAAAAACGTTTTGATTTGGTAGTTAGGCTTGATGCAAGCAACCGAACAAACATTGAAGATGTGAGAAATTTATTTGTTATGGCACCCGATGGACACCAAATTCCTATTAGCCAAGTGGCCGATATACAATTAAAAACTGGACCAAACCAAATACAACGCGATGATGCAAAACGCAGAATTGTAGTAGGCTTTAATGTGCGCAATAGTGATATACAAACCGTTGTTAAAAGTATTGAAGAAAGCATTGCCAATGAAGTAAAATTTGAACCAGGCTACTATCCTACTTATGGCGGTGCATTTAAAAACTTAGAAGATGCCCGAAACAGATTGGCTGTGGCTGTACCTATTGCTTTATTGCTTATTTTTATGTTGTTGTTTTTTGCTTTTCACTCCATAAAACAAGCCTTACTTATTTTTGTAACCATACCATTAAGTACCATTGGAGGTATAATGGCTTTATGGTTGCGCGATATGCCTTTTAGCATTTCGGCAGGCATTGGTTTTATTGCTTTATTTGGTGTGGCAGTATTAAACGGCATTGTACTAATTAGCGAGTTTAATAGCATAAAATTAGCCACCACAAAAAACCCATTAAGTGTAATTTTGCGAGGTGCACCCAATAGACTAAGACCTGTATTAATTACTGCTTTGGTTGCTTCGTTGGGCTTTTTACCAATGGCTTTATCAAATGGTAGTGGTGCCGAAGTACAAAAACCTTTAGCTACTGTAGTTATTGGTGGATTAATTTCGGCAACATTTTTAACCTTATTTGTATTACCAGTTTTATACCTGTTGTTTGAAAAAAGAGCCTTCAAAAATTGGAGAAAATCTTTGGCAATAATTACCTTGTTTTTTGTTTTTGGAAATAATGTAGGTGCAAAAACATCAGCACAAAAAATTAATAAAACCCAACAACAATTTACCATCAACCACAACAAATAATATCATGAGAAATAATTTTATAATAATACTTGTTAGTGCATTATTGTTAAGCACATCATGCAGCAATAGTAACACAACTAGCACAACTGAGGCCACTGTTCACCACAATGATGAAATAGTATTGACACATACACAATTTAAAAATTCGGAATTGGTTTTAGCAATGCCATCAACCCAAAATATTAAACAAACCATTAAAGCAAGCGGACTTTTAGATGTGCCGCCTCAAAATTTAATAAGCATATCGGCTCCTTATGGTGGCTTTTTAAAAAGCACAAAATTATTGCAAGGTATGCATGTAAATAAAGGCGAAGTAATTGCACAAATGGAACACCCGGATTACATTCAATTACAACAAGATTATTTAGAAAATATTAGTCAGCTGGCATATTTAAAAGCCGATTTTGAACGCCAAGAAACCCTTGCAAAAACAGCCATCAATAGCCAACAAGTTTATCAAAAAGCAAAGTCGGAGTATGAAGTGATAAAAGCACGTGTAAGCGGCATTAGGGCTAAGCTAGAGCTAATTCATGTAAACATAAATATATTAGAAAAAGGTGAGATTAAGAAGTTAATTTCGCTTACTTCTCCCATTAATGGTTATGTAACAAAAGTAAACACCAATATTGGTGCATTTGTAACCGCCAATACGGTTTTGTTTGAGATTGTAGATACAGAACATTTACATGCCGAAATAAGTGTGTTTGAAAAAGACATTAACAAGATTGCAGTTAACCAAAACATTACCTTTATGCTTGCCAACGAAACTAAAGAGCGACATGCAAAAGTGCATTTAATTGGCCGCGAAATTAATGCTGATAGAACAGTGCGCGTACATTGCCATTTAAACGAAGAAGATAAAAACCTTTTACCGGGCATGTTTTTAACCGCTTTTATTGAGATAAAAAACAGCATGGCCAATGTGCTTCCTAATGATGCATTTGTAGACAATGATGGTACAATTTCGGTATTTGTGCTTGAAAACAAAACCGACAACAACTATACTTTTAAGCGGGTAGTGGTAACAAAAACTGGCGAAGACGGAGGCATGACCGCGTTTACATCAACCCAGCCTATTTTAACCAAACAGGTAGTAACAAAAGGTGCTTATAAATTGCTTTCGGCAATGATTAATGCCACAGAAGAAGAAGGAGCACATGCACATTAATTTTTCCTGTTTTTAGGTATTAACTTTTGGGCGAAAAAACATAACTAAAGAAGAAAAATTAGTAAAGTGAAAGTTACGTTGAATGTGTTATAAGTATATTTTTGTTTAAGCAATTAAAAAAAATGGAACACAGAAAACATCAACTAAAATAATTTAATTCAATTGCGAATTGTTTGTTAAACTAGTAAGTATATTTATAATTCTTAAAGTACAGCATGGGTCGGCTAATAGCAATTTTTCTTTTAACAATTAGTGTTTCTTGTAGCTCCCTCAGGCACTCTGATGTAGCGCTTAACTGTAATTATATTTGTACTGTTAAAAACACAACCCAAGGCTATAACATTGCACTTAATGGCAACTATTATTTAATCAATTGTAAAAGTAGTCCATCAAAAGGTTTATATAAATCATTAACAGACGAACTTATTCCTATCACACCAGAATACAAACACAGGTATTTTGATTTTTATTACGCACAAAAAACAGTTGACGCCTACCAAATAATTGCAGAATCGTTTGTAATAAATAAGGATATTGAATTAAGCTACAATTCCATTTCATACCTATTTAAAACTTATAAAGAGATTGATCATAAAAAAATCAGCACCACGTCTGGTAATTTCTATTTTAATGATTTGGCATACGAGTATATTACCATTAGCTTGATAGCAGATCAAAGATTACATCGCTTTACATTTTTTTGTAAAAAAGGATTGAATAGCACATCTGAATTGTATAACGAAGCGGTATCACAAGTTGTAACTTTTAACACGAGTAAAAGTAGTATTGAAAACAGTAATAATAAAACCATTGATACTGGCTTGTTTCATCGGTATAATTATTACTCAAAAATTGATGCTTTAAAACATCAAAACAACCAATATAATGAGGACATTAACAATACCCTTATGTCATATTACTTCAGCTTTATTGGTGAAAATGACAGTGCAAAATATTACAACGAAATACGTTATGATAAATACCGAAAACCAATCGAATTAAGTACGCAAACAGATAGCCTTTATTTAAATTTTAAAAAATATAGTTTAACTGCTTTTGTAGACGACAAGCGAATATCCGACTCAAAAATTTTGATTCTGAATGAAGCGCATCACCTCAATATTAATCGTGACATTGCAAGGTTGCTTTTGCCATTACTTAAAAACAAGGGGTACAATTATTTTGCCGTTGAGGGTATAATAAATCAACAAACAATTGATGAGATGAAAAAACCAAGTTACCATTCGGGTTATTACATGCAGTCTCGCAATTATACCAACCTTGTTGTTGATGCAATAAAACTTGGTTTTAAAATAATTTCTTATGATGATACATCAAATACTGGATGGAAATTACGAGAGTTTAACCAAGCTAAAAACATCTATAACCAAACATTTAATATTGATAGTAATGCAAAGGTTTTTGTTTACTGCGGTTATGATCATGCAAGAAAAGATACAACTATTAACAAATATCTTGCCCATCACTTGCAAAAATTGTCTGGGAAAAATGCAATTAGTATAAGGCAATCGCTGTATTACAATCATTTTTTTAATTGGATGAATAGCCCAGAATATATCAGCCTGCAATCATATTACAAAGAAGGGTTTCCGTATGTGGTAGAGCCTAAAATCAGCAACAACAAATATGATTTTGACATTGTGATACCTAATACTTCAGCAAAAATATTAAACCCTGTTACAGCTATAAATATTACAAGCAACCTTGAAAACATAAACTACCATTACATTTTGGTATTTAATTACAGCGAATTTAAAAGTCTAGGAGATGATGCAATTCCTTTAATCAATTGCAGTAAAAGGAAATTTAATGAACAAGATAATTTGCTAGAAATTCCTAAAGAAGATTGTATTGTTTTTTTACTTGATAATAACTACGACAAAATCAATTACTTCGTTTTATCAACTACAAAATAATTACTTCGTTGAAACGATTTTATACGCTTTTGGCCTTTTCTGTTTTGTCTTTTTGAAGTTTGATTATTGCATGAATCCTCACCGTAAAAAACTACCAATCAACACCAAAAAAGCTTAGCTTTTAAATAAAATATCTTTGATGTTTAGCTGAAGGTTAACGTGCCCGTTAAAATGATTTTCTTCTACGGTGTAACAAATATCAAACGAAATGCCTTGTGCTACTTTATCGTAATGTTCGCCCAATCCAAAAGCAATTGCTTTAAAAATTCGTCCACTGCTTTCTTGTGTAATACTCATTTTTAAATGGTTGTTACCTACTATCATTACATCGCCTACCTCCCACACATTTTTGCTCATAAATATTGGGCTTTGGTTGC
Source organism: Bacteroidia bacterium (assembly GCA_034676125.1). Classification (GTDB taxonomy): domain Bacteria; phylum Bacteroidota; class Bacteroidia; order UKL13-3; family UKL13-3; genus UBA6183. The sequence goes on along the minus strand of JAUCCO010000001.1, from coordinate 59,436 downwards.
CCGGCCCAAATGGCGAAAACTGTTTTAATACATTAAAAAACTTAGGTGTAATGGCACGCAATGGTATTTCAGCATCATACTCAATTTCGGGAGTAAGGCTACGTTCTACAATGTTTGCAGAAACTATACGTTCAAATTTTTCGCTAAACGGAATTACGTTTTCTAACTTTAAAGTTAAGCCCGCAGCATGTGTGTGGCCACCATATTGTTCAAGTAATTCGCTACATTCTTCAATAGCTCCATACAAATCAAAACCTTCTACAGAGCGGGCGCTACCAGTAGCTAAGCCATTGCTTTCGGTTAAAATAATGGTTGGTCTATAAAATTTTTCTATTAACCGAGATGCTACAATTCCAATAACACCTTTGTGCCAAGCATTGTTAAATAATACGGTAGATTTTCTATCGCCAAACAATTCATCATGCTTTATCATTTCAAAAGCTTGCGAGGTAATATCACTATCAAACAACCTACGTTCGGTGTTGTGTTGGTTAACTAACTCAGCAATTTCTTTAGCTGTTTCAAAATCATGCGAGGTCATTAGTTTTACAGAGTCTTTTGCATCTGCAATACGGCCAGCCGCATTAATCCTTGGGCCAATAAAAAATACCACATCTGTTACACTATATTCTGGTTTATCAGCATAAGTATCAAGCAATGCACTTAAACCTTTGTTGGGATTTGTTTTTAATTTTTTTAATCCATGATGAACCAAAATACGGTTTTCATCTAAAATAGGAACCAAATCGGCCGAAATACTTATGGCCACTAAATCTATATATTGTTCAACCTCGGCAAACGGAATATTATGTTTTATGGCGTAAGCTTGTACCAACTTAAAACCAATTCCACAACCCGATAACTCTTTAAAAGGATAAGGACAATTTGATTGTTTTGGGTTTAAAATAGCAACCGCATCAGGTATAACTTCACCAGGCAAATGGTGATCACAAATTATAAAATCTATGTTTTTTTGTTTGGCATAAGCCACACGCTCAACCGATTTTATACCACAATCTAAGGCAATAATTAACGAAAAATTGTTTTCGGCAGCCCAATCAATCCCTTTTACAGAAATTCCATATCCTTCTACATATCTATCCGGAATATAAAAATCCATGTTGGGGTAGCGGGCCAATAAAAATGCATACACAATAGTTACCGATGTAGTTCCATCCACATCATAATCGCCATACACCAATATTTTTTCGTTGTTTTCAATAGCCTTTTCAATACGGCTAATGGCCAAATCCATACCCAACATAATAAATGGATCGTGCAAGTCGGCATATTGCGGCCTGAAGAATTTTTTTGCAGCTTCGTAGGTTACAATACCTCGTTGGACCAAAACCCTGGAAAGAATTTTGTTTACGTTGATAGCCGAAGAAAGGTTTTCAACGATTTCTTTTTCGGGATTAAGTTTTGGTAACCAGCGTTTAGTCATTTTTAGTGTGGCGAATTTAGTTAAAATAAGCCCAACTGCCTAAACTTTTGTTACACGTTACTCCACCCAGTCCACAATAAACACATTGGTGTCGCGGGTTTCGCCATTATTTCTGTTTGATGAAAACACCAATGTTTTTCCATCGGGCGAAAACATAGGAAATCCATTAAACTTACTTTCAAAAGTAATTTGCTCCAATGCACTACCATCTACATTAATCATAAACAACTGAAAATCGTTGCCTTTATCGCTGTGGTGGTTTGATGAAAAGATGATTTTAGTTCCACTTGGATTAAAAACAGGCGTTCTGTTTGATTTACCCAATTTAGTAATTTGTTGTAGGTTGGTTCCATCAACATTCATGGTGTAAATTTCTAGTTTGGTTGGCGTTACAAATCCGTTTAATAACAAAGCTTTGTATTCGTTGGTATCAGTACTATTCGGTCTGCTTGCACTAAACACAATTTTAGTTCCATCTGCCGAAAAAGCTGCACCTCCATCATACCCCAATGTGTTGGTTAGTTGTTTTACATTTTTACCGTTTATATCCATTAGGTATAAATCTAAATCGCCATTTCGGGTTGATGTAAATAAAATTTTATCTCCTTTTGGTGATATCATAGCACCTGCATCATAACCAGTAGTTTTAGTAATTTGCTTTACTACTTTTCCTTTTTCGTCACCAACAAAAATGTCGTAATTAGTATCAATTGGCCACACATCACTACCATTGGTTTGTTGTAAAACGGGGCACTCTTTACCAACTTTAAAGGTTGACGAGTAGATTACACGCTTGTTATCGGCCATATAAAATGCACCCGTTGTGCGTCCTTCAAGGTTGCTAATATTTAATGGTTGATAAATTCGGTTATCAGCAGCTTCTTCAATATCTAACCAAAATGTTTGATGGCATTTTAAACCCCAAATAGGATTGTTGCTTTGTAACGAAAGTTTTTTTCCATCAAAACTAAAACGGGCTTCTATATTATCGCCACCAAAAGTAAGTTGGCGCATTTCTGCAAAATGTTTCTCTTTGGTTGATGCACCCGCTACATCTGTTTCTTCTGGGTGTGTGCCATTTGGCTCGGGCGGCAATAGTCCAGCAATATGCTGTGCATTAATTGTTGTGGTATAAAGTATAGCTACTAATAAAAATCTCACCATTTTCATGGCGCAAAATTAAGCATTCAACCACTATAGGTTATCCCCAAACCATGCATAGATGTTCACATCAAAGTTTGATATACGATTTTAAATCTTTTACATAAGTTTCAAAAGCAGCCCTACCTTTTTGTGTAATTTTACACATGGTTAGTGGGTAATTATTCTTAAACGATTTTTCTACAGAAATATATTCAGCTACTTTTAGTTTATCAATTTGCACGCTTAAATTACCCGCAGTAGCCTTCGTTTTTTCCTTGATATAAGTAAACTCAGCTTCGGCCACATTCATAAGTAAACTCATAATTGCAAGCCTAAGCTGGGTATGTAATAATGGATCGAGATTTTTAAACACTTTGTGCTGCTTTGCTTTTTAATAAATGGCCAGGAATAATAAATCCGCCTAAAACCCCAATTGCTATTAATATTAAATGTACTTGGGTTGATGGCCAAATAAATCCAATAAAAGCCAATAACCAATTAAGTGCCGCACCATATTGTAATGGTTTAAAGTTTAATAATCCACCTGATACAAAAAGCCAGATGGCATAAATTAACATTATGGTTGGATAAAACGCCTTCCATTGTTGGCCCATTGGCATAGCAAAACACACAATAAAAAGTGAAACACAAAACGCTATCATACCTATTTTAAAACTTTGCGATACATAGGTTTTTACATAAACAGGTTTGTCGCGCTTTTTAGAAATAAAAGTAATAACACCACCCAATGGCATTAATATTACCCAAGGCAAACCATTAAACTCAAACAAGTTAAACTGAACAATAATTGTGTTTGCTATGGCTGCAATAAATACCAACCAGCCCCATAAATAAAAATAAAAACCATTGTCTTTAATCTCTTCTTTGGTGTTGTTTATCATGTCTTCGATAACCAACAAAGCATCTTTTTCGTTCATAATAATACTGTTAGTTTTTAACAATTTTTTGAACTGAAGTACCGTCACTGCTTATGGTTCTTAAAAAATATAAACCATTGTTTAAGCCACTTAAATCAAGGTGTGTTTGGTTTATTTGGTTTGATAGTTTTGTAATTTCCTTACCATTAATATCTGTTAAAACCACTTCGAAAATTTTGTTATTTTGGGTTGATATGGTAATAATATTTTGGGTTGGATTTGGATATACTTTGCTTAACGTATTATTTACAACATTTGATAAACCCGTATTATAAACCAATACCAAATCATCTATAAATAAAGTACTACCAACTATTGGGTCAAGATTACTAACACTAGAAGTAATTAGCATAAAGGCAGAATCGGGCTGCTCTGTTGAGTTATAGTTAAACACGGCTTCGCCCATCGTGTATGCATTAACAGCACTTCCATTTGTAAATAAAGCCTTGGCAATGGTATCAGTTTTGTTAGTTGAGGTGTTCCATTTAGTAAGTACTGCATAAAAAACACAGCTATCGTTAGTTGATGGTGCATATTTGTAATAAAACTGAATAGATTTTGGCCTTGCAGCAAAAGCAATTTTTATATCTGTAAAATCCGGTTCGTTTGCTTGGTTAATAACAGGACCAGTAGCCAAAACACCAGGAATATTTTGAAATGCATTTGCCTGACTGCGCAACATTACCGCATTTGTACCCGATTTTGCATCAGTAGTTAATGTTGTTGAAGGCTCATATCCAAAACCAACAAGTTTATTTAAAGTAGACCAATATGTTGGATCTTGATAATCGCCTTTGTCTTCCCAATTTTCAAATCCGCCATTGTTAAATGCATTCTGGCCAAATAAGGTTGTTGTTAATCCAATTAACATAGCAACGGTAAATATTTTTGTTTTCATGTTTATAAAATCTGTACACAACAATAAACTAGTTTATAATATAAACCAAATATATAAAAAAATAAACCACTGATAAACAGTGGCACATTTTTTATTTTATCAGTGTTAAAAGCTCGTTTTGTTGATCAACTGTTTTGTTTTTAGCGTACCAAGTATGCAATTGTGTTTTTAAATCTTCGAGCGTTACCGTTGGATTTTCTTTAAAAGTATCAACCACTTTTTGTAATGATGCTGGCCTTGGTCCCCATTTCCACACTTCTTTACCATCTTGCAACGCAATTACCATCGGAATAGCCCTGCCACCGTTGGTTAAATACCTATCAATTAGCTCAATGTTTTCGTCACGCAACACCAACTTAAAAGTAATGTTATCATTCAACTCGGCAAGGCGCTCAAACAAGGCAACACTTTGGGCAGCATCGCCACACCAACCTTCGGTAATACAAAGCCACGTTTGTTTTTGGTTTATTGCTTTTACTGCATTTGCCAACTCCTCTGAAACCACAACCGTTTTAAAAATGCGCTCCATACGTTGTATGTTTAATTTAGCGTATTCAAACAAATGTGGGTCTTGGTTAACTCCAGTTGTTTTGCCCTCGGTTAATAAATCTTTTAATAAATCAACATACACCGGGTAAGTCATACCCTTTAAAATGTAGCTATCAAAACTAAATGCTTTTGTACTCATGTTTTACTTTTCTAAATATCCAACAATATCAAATTTATCAAACACCGTTTTACTATGCGGTGCATCTTTTAATTCATCCGTTAAATCTTGGCCAGCCCAATGCTCGTAGTGTTTGCCATTGCGCCAAAGCCTACTTTTGGTTACATTATAAATTATACCTTTAAATGCTATCCAAATTTCGTCTTTATCTTGCCCATTGCGCAAGGCCAATTGTGCTTTTGTAAAGGTAGGATGATTGTTCATTAACTAATTAAGAATTAACAAGATTTTTGTCAACCAAATACTCCGCAATTTGTATGGTATTGGTTGCAGCACCTTTGCGTAAATTATCGGCAACAATCCATAAATTTAAGGTTTTGGCTTGCGACTCATCTCTGCGAATGCGGCCAACAAAAACTTCATCTTTATCAAATGCATCAGTAAGTGGCATTGGGTAAAGCGATTTGGTTATATCATCCTTAACAATAATTCCTTTTGTGGCTTTAAGTAATTGTTTAACTTCTTCCAAATCAAAATCCTTATTAAACTCAACATTTACGCTTTCGCTATGGCCACCCATAACAGGCACACGAACACAAGTGGCAGTAACATGAATATCTTCACTTCGCATAATTTTTTTAGTTTCGTTCACCATTTTAACTTCTTCTTTGGTGTAGCCATTATCTAAAAACACATCTATTTGCGGAATGCAATTTTTATCAATAACATGTGCATAGGCCATTTCGCCTTGTATCCCATTCCGTTCGTTTTCGAGCTGATTTACCGCTTTTACACCCGTGCCTGTTACACTTTGGTAGGTTGATACCACAATACGCTTAATGCCGTACTTTAAATGAAGTGGATTTAATGCCAATACCATTTGAATAGTTGAGCAGTTTGGGTTAGCTATAATTTTATCAGCAGCGGTTAAAACATCTGCATTAATTTCGGGTACAATAAGTTTTATATCGGGGTGCATGCGCCAAGCAGAAGAGTTGTCAATTACAAAAGTACCAACCGCGGCAAAAGCCTCTGCATATTGTAAAGATGTATTTCCACCAGCAGAAAACAGTGCGATGTGTGGTTTTTTATCAATAGCTTGTTGCATGCTATGTACCTTATAAATCTTATTTTTAAAAGTAATTTCTTTACCAACAGAGTTGGCAGAAGCAACAGGAATAAGTTCGGTTACGGGGAAATTTCTTTCTGCCAATAATTTAAGCATAACGGTTCCCACTAATCCGGTGGCACCAACAACAGCTACTTTCATTAAATAAATTTAGGTTTTTAAGCGAGGTGCGAAATTAACCAAATACCTATTGTAAAAAAACAAAAAAGGGGAATCTGCGTGCAGATTCCCCTTTGTATCAAATTAATTAAATAATTAATCTCTAATTAAAGTAACTGTGCCATTTACAGTATCCTTTTTACCGTTTACTAATTCGTATTTAAATACGTAGAAGTAGGTACCAGAAGGACAAGCGCTACCATCGTTCATGTTTGTTCCATCCCAATCGCGTTTTGCGTCTTTACTTTCAAATACTTTAGTTCCCCAACGGTTGTAAATAACCAAATCGTATTCTTTTTGACCTTTAATTTTAATATCAAATACGTCATTATTACCATCTTTAGGGCTAGGCGTAAATACATTGTATATTTCAAGCTCAACAATAAAGTTATAAGAGATTACTTGACAAACACTGTCCATACATTCTGGCTTACCAGGGTCTGGAGTAAATGCTTCTAAACAAATAGTTACATCTCCAGTATCTTTACCAAAATCATACGACCAATCTCTATCAGCTTCTACCTTATCAACTGGTCCTGCTATTACTACACCATTTTTTGTTGCAGTCCAAGTGTATTCACTTGAAGATAATGATGTATTTCTAAATTTAAAAAACGAAGAGTTTTTAGCAGAATCAATCTCAAAACTAGCAAATGGCCTTACCACTTTTATATCTACAGTATCAAACAACCTACAGAATGGCAAACCAGGAGCCACCTTAGTTGGTTCTAAATACACCTTATAATCACCGGTATCGCCAATAGTTTTGGTAAACTTTAGGTCTATGTTATTTTTAATAAGGGTGTCTATTTCGGTACCGTCTGAACTGACCAAGGTGTACTTAAACTCTGTATAACTTATGGTATCAGAAACATTTGTTATTAAGAACGGCTGATCAACACATACCACTTGCTTATCTAAAATAATTTCAGCAGGGTAAGATCTCCGTACATTTATTCTGATAGGAGCATTGTTATTATTAAAAGTATCTGGATAGTAAACTATTTTACAACCATTATTATCAGATTGCGGATCGTTATCATCACTTCTAGCAAAAATATAAAACACTCCTGAATCGTTATAGGTGAACGTAAGTGTATCATATTGAATTAAACTTTTTGATGTTTGTTGATTTGCATCACCCCAAAGGATATCAGTACGTCTTGTAGGCTTATCTGCAGGACCAGTGCCACCAAACACGTCTGCCATATTTACAACTTTAACTGTAAATGGTGTACATCCAACAGTATCAGTTATTACTTTTAAGAACGGACGTGGACCAGCAATGTTAATATTAACAAATCCAGTGTCTTTACAACCTTGAGCAGTTTCAACCACCAATTTAATTCTGAAAGCACCATTACCACGATAATTCCAAATAGCAGTATCAATAAATTGTGCATCAGCATATATTAAGGTATCCGCAGTTTTACGCTCACCAAACCACCAGTAGTTTCTATTTATTTGATTGCCAACACCCATTGTTGGATCAAAACGTATACTATCTAATGGGTTATTAGGGAAACCCGCAAGTGGCGACATGGTAGAACGATCCCAGAGAGTAATTGGGGTGCCACAGTTAAAAGTACCTGGCTTAACTACTGGAACAGCTTTCGGGTCTGAAACATAAACCGAACAATACGCAGTATCCCAACATCCGTTTTTATCACGGGTTAACATGGTTACAAGATACTGTCCAGGGTTTTTATATTGATGCACTGGACTTGTCCACATAGCAGAGTCTCCATCACCAAAATAATATTTAACCTTTTCTATGTAATCTCCGTTTGGATAAAAATTATTGATATCTATCGAACCATCTCTCCAATAATCTATGGTATCATAATGATAACCATTAAATGGAGGACCATAAGTTGCGTTTGTTCTAGGATCAAAATTAGGGTTAAAAATTGGGTGAGATAACGAACAATCTTTACGATAATAGCGTATTGAATCATAGAAATGAACAGGTTCGTTTTTACAGAAAATACTGTCAAATCTCAAACTGGCATCCCTAGGTTTAACTTCATTTATAACTCCACGAACCAAAAGTTTGCTATCAACTGTTTGTTTTTTACACTCTTTAGTACTTACTAACTGATGACGAATAGCTCTAGGAGCAGATCCCGAAATTTTGCAATCAGATTGATAAGAACTTGCCCAATATTGGTGTTTAACAGGCAACAACATTTTAGCCGCATCCATATACTCGGTGCGATAAAAAGTTTTAATACTGTCTGTATTTGCAACTGTATAGACTACACCACACTCTGACCAAATAACCGAATCTCCAGTTGCCACATCGCCTACACGAATTAATGAACCATAAGGATTATTGGCAGGATGATACATACGCGCAGTATAATTATCAATATAGCGAATGGTAACGTTTGCATTAGGTAACCCGTTAGGGAATGGTGTCATACTAAGTTGATCGCCAATTACTTTTTCGCCACATTTGCCAAACCAGAAAACATAACGTTCTCTGCGGAAACCATCCACAAAATAACCATCAGTTAATCCAGGTATTGGGCTATAGTAAAAACTATCTACCGTAACCGAGTTATCACCCCAATCAATGGTACTGCTATGTATATACTCTTGTGTACTATCTAGGTAAACAAAATTTACAATATCGCTTTTGCAATAATATTTGCAAGCACCATTGGTAGGTATGTTTGTTATAGGGTGGTAAGTAGGGTCTACATAAAAACGACCATCTAAATCGGTAATATTTAGCAAATTATGATACCAAACCGTATCCGAGATACAAGGGTTATTCGGGTCACCAGTACCAATAACTAAACCAATGGTAATATCGCCAGTTGGGTTAGCCGGTGGAAAAAATGTTACCCCACTAACAGGAGAGGTTTCTAGAGGAATTGTATTTGTGCCATAGTGATACCAGAAACTTGTTCCACCTGCTGCGTTCCACCTGTTAGGTGGCATAAAATATTGGTTATAATCTGCCTGAAGCGAGAATGGAGGATAGGTTAAACCACCCGGAGTGGTAGAAAATACACCACCAGCCTCGGGAGCAGGTCCTGGTGCTCCAGTATAGTTAACAAACCCATCTAATTCACAAGGTCTTTGATCTCTCCTATCTGCAAACGAATCTAGGTTTACCCTTATCCATGCTGCACCACAATCAGGGCTAACTCCAGGATATTGGCCTAACATATCATCAACAGAGCCTAACAGGAACTGTATACCAGCTTGGTCGGGGTTATAATAACTTCCAGGACATTCTTTACCTTTTACGCCTAATCCACTAGCATCTGGGCGCATTAGTTTTATTAGTACTTTATCATCGTCTTTACAATCTAAGGTATCTAAGTCTAAAGTATCGTTTAGCACTAAATATGTTTTAGCACCAACATTATTAAACGAATCTTTCTCAAACTGTTCAACATTATAACACTTTTGTACTGCCTTATCAAATAAGTAGCGGTACAAGGTTCTTGTGCGATCAGCCATTGCATCATAATTGTGTATTATTCGGTTTCCAGCAAAATCTGTATACTTAGCCTCCATCGAATCAATAAGTGGGTCTACAACAAATCCTTTAGGGAAAAAGCCATAACCACCACGTTTGGTATTACCCCAAAAGCCTTGAACAGGATCTGGTGCACCATTTTGTAAAGTAAATCTATTATATGGTTTTAAGTCTTGTGGGTTGGGCTGCCCATTCTCATCTACAGACTTAATGGTATCAATTCGAGGCCATAGCCCATAAGGTGCTGGACCAGATTGTTGCGTTAAACTCCAAGTACCATCTTGCGGATTTAAATAAACTGGTTTGCCCCAAAACACAGAATCTTCCGGTGTTACTAGGATTTTCTTCGGATTTGCAGTTGCTAGTGTATCTGCAGGATTAAGCGAATAGGCATTAAAATCCCAAGGCATAAAGTCGTGGCCTTTAAGGTACCAGTTGTATATTACATCCCAGCTTGTATACTGATGGATAGGAAGTGTATCAGCAGAATAACGGCAATCTAAACGTCTTCCTTCAAATACTTTATTACCTTGTCTCCAAAAACCATCGCTATAAGCATATTGATCTTGTGCAGTAGCCCAGCCACCTAAAGGTGGATAACCCGCTTTTGGAACCAAGAATGAAGTACATTGTGGAGCAACATCATCGCCAAAATCCCAACGTGTAAATACGTGATCGGACTTGTACCACAAATTGGTATTTACAAAATTAACCACGTTATATTTACCTGATGCCAATGGAAGGCACTGGTTTTGCTCTAGTGGATTAAGTAAAATTTGATTTATTGGATCTTCAATCCTCGCTTGTGGACCTATCACTTCAATGGTTACCGTGTCAATTTTTTTACAGGTAGGGTTTGGTTGTAATGGCCATAAAGTTAATGTGACATTATACAAACCTAAGCCTTTTGCAAACGTATGTGTAGGCTGCCACTGAGAGTTGTTAAAGTTTTTTTGTTGCGAAGGTGGATCATCAAAATTCCAAAGCAACTCGCCATTACCTGGATCAATCATTGGATTAGGAGTTTGGCGAAAAACCAAAGTACTAAATCCTTCATAACCGAAACAAACAGAATCACGTTGTACCATATCAAAACCATCTAAATGTGACGATGCGTCTTGGTCGATTACAATATTTTCTGGTTTTTTACCAGGGTAAGTGGGTGTAAGGCGAAAACTATCGATACAACCCGTGTTGTCTTCAATTGTTAATGCGGGATAAAACGTACCATTTTTACAATAAAGGTGAGTGATGGTATCATAATCTAAAGAATCTAGAGGCAAATTCCAGGGTTTAGCACGAGTCATTGAAGTGCCATCGCCAAAATCCCAAGTGTAACTGTTTAAATTACTAAATGGCACAGTATGGTGATTTTTTAATGTAAAAGGACTGCAAACACAACCACGATTACCCAAAACTACAAATGTAGGAGAAATGTTTTGTTTAATGGTTAACATGCCCGAATAGGTGGTGTCTTTTTTACAACCTAAACTATCTGTAACCCTAAGAGTAATATCAAATTTACCATTTGTGTTATATGAATGAGATACCTGTTGACCAAGAAATGGGAAAGGTGTTACATCTACCCTACCATCACCCCATATAATTTCAAGTTTATATATACGGTTATCTGTTTTGGTTGAATTATTGGTTAACGTAACCAAGTTTCCCCTAAAACATTGTATGTCTGGGCCAACCACTGATGCATATGGTAAAGGTAATCGATAAACAATAATAGGTATGGTGTTTTCTACCTTACCACCATTACTTAAAGTAACAGTAACCTTAATTGTTTTTGCTCCTGGTACCATATATAAATACTGCGTATTATAATTGGGTCCACCACCTGGAACAGTGTTTTCAATAACGCCATCATTGTCAAAATCAAAACCACAACTACTAGCTGTAACACCAGAGGGCAAACCCGAAAGCGCAGCATCCATTGTAATCTGATCACCTAAACATACCGTTGGAGACGATAGCGTAAGTGCCAATGATTGTGCTTGGGCATAATTAACACCCAAAAGCGAAATTAGAAGTAATAAATAAAACTTTAGTACTTGTTTTTTCATTGTACTTGATTGTTTGTTTTTGAGCCGCAGCCGGCCAACATCTGTTGGTAAGTTGGGCATAATTTTTAATTGATAATAATGTGCTAACATATATTTTAAAATTTAAATTGTCAAATTATTGTTTTAGTAATACAAAACCTTGCTCAATTTTAGGCTCTTTCATCCCTGCTATTTGATATCTAAAAACAAGTATATATAAGCCCTGGTCGCAGCTTTTACCCGTTTTTTGATTGGTTCCATTCCAATGTTTATTTTTATCTTTACTTTCAAATACTACATAGCCATTTGCATCGGTAATTTTTAAATCAAACAGCGTTTCTCCTTCAATTGTAATTACAAATTCATCATTATAACCATCCGCATTTGGTGTAAAAACATTTGGAATATTGGGTTTTAAAAACGCTTCATCAACTACATTATTTAATGGGTTTATTTCTGTATTTTCTGCTTTGGGTTGATTTGTATTTTGCGGTTGCGATGGTGTTACTATTTCTTTATGGTTATCAACTACAATTTGCTGAATAACTTCAGGTGTATTATTGGCCTCAACTATTTTCTCGGTATTGCTAAAATTAGTAGCAGGCTTTTTACCCAAGTTTTTTGTTTGGATTGATTTTGCTGTTGGTTTTTTAACAGTTTTAATCACTTCTTTATTTACTGGATTTTCTTGCTCAACCGTTTTATTTATCGGTTCAATTTGTGTTGATGTGATGTTATTATCAGTTGCAATATCTTTTTGTTGCTGAACCAGCGTGTTATTGATTTTTGTGGGTTTATTATCTTTATTAATTATCACCCATGCAGCAGCTGATATTGCAACTACACCAATAGTGGTGGCAATAATAACTTTACTGCTAATACCTGCAATTGTTTTAACCGAAGCCGCAATAGGCGCAGCTGGAACAATTGGCAGTTGGTTGCTGATAAACTGCCAAGCATTGGCCGGGGGAGGCGCAGAAAGGTTGCCCATTTCATGCTTTAACAGTTCATCTAAATTTATTTTATCTTTCATTACTATTGTTTTTCGTTTTTAATAGTGCTTCTTGAAGCTGCACCCTTGCCCTGCTTAACTGCGATTTTGAAGTACCTTCACTAATTCCCAATAATTCGGCAATTTCTGCGTGGCTATAACCTTCAATAATAAACATATTAAGAACAGTGCGATAACCAGGAGCTAAGTTGTTTATGGCCAATAAAATTTCTTTTTGGCTCATGCGTTCTACTGTAAAATCGTGGTGGGGTTGGCTAAAAGCTGCATCAACATCACTGTGATACATGTGCACTTTGTTTACCCTATAAAACTCTAATGCGGTATTTACAAAAATGCGTTTCATCCAACCTTCAAACGAACCAGCAAAACTAAACTGCCCCATTTTAGTAAAAACCTTCACAAACCCATCTTGCAATATATCTTTAGCCTCATCGGCATTGCTACTGTACCTCAAGCACACTCCATACATAGTTTTTGAATAGGTGTCGTATAGCGATTTTTGTGCTAACCTATTGCCTTTCAAACACTCCTGTATAAGTTCATGCTCGTTTTGTTTGCTCACGTTTTTACTGGTTAAATTTTAGATGAATATATGCATTGCAAGGTTGCAATTGCCCCCACAAATGTTAAAACTTTCTTTATGCAACGCAATTACAGCAATATTTATCTAACTTAGCACACCATTAGTTTTATAGTTACGTGTTAAAAAAGCGGTTATTGTATAGTATTTTATTGTGTTGGTTTATGCTGCCACAAGCCAATGTGCAAGCACACCAAGGTGATGCACCGCCCGCAAATACAGGGTTTATTGCAAACAAAGGACAATGGCTTAACCCATCAAAATATTTAATTAATTTAAAAGGTGCACAGGTTTTTATGGAGCCTACCGCCTTTCAATATTTTTTTGAAAACGAACAAGATGTTGCCGAATATTTTAACCACACATCAAACCCACACCTTTTTAAATCTAAAATAATTAATAGGCACGCCATTCGGGTTAATTTTTTAAATGCTACAGCTAATACCATTAGTGGCGAAGACAAACTAACACATTATTACAATTTTTTTAATGGCAATGATGCAACACTTTGGAAAGGTGAAGTACCAACTTATAATAAAATAATTTACACCCAATTGTACCCTGGTGTTTCTGCTCATGTTTATCCATCAACAAGTGGAGGGTTAAAGTATGATTTTATGGTATCGGCAAAGGCATCAACCCAACAAATAAAAATGCAATATAGCGGTGCCGAAAAGCTTAAATTAAAAAACGGTAACCTAGTTATAAAAACCAGTGTAAATACTTTTACCGAAACCAAGCCTTATGCCTATCAACTTATTAATGGCAATAAACAAGAGGTGGTTTGCAATTTTGTGTTAAACAAAAATACCGTAAGTTTTGAGTTGGGTGATTACAACCCAAATTACACCTTGATTATTGACCCTGAGCTTATTTTTAGTACCTATAGCGGAAGCAGCGTTGATAATTTTGGCCATACCGCAACGTATGATAACAATGGAAATTTATACACCGCTGGTATTGCACGTAATGCTACCGATTTTCCTAATGGGCGATACCCAACAAATGCTGGTGCTTTTCAAACTACTTGGGGTGGCGGTTTAGGCAGTTGGCCCCAGTATGGTTTTCCGTGCGATATTGCCATTAGCAAATACAATAATGATGGCACTGCTTTAATGTATGCCACTTATTTGGGCGGTGATAAAAACGAATATCCAATAAGTTTAATTGCCGATGCCAACGAACAGCTATTGGTTTTAGGAGTAACATTATCTGCTAATTTTCCAGTTAGTGCAAATGGTGCTGTTCGTGTAAAATCAGATACGTTTGATATAACGGTAACACGTTTTACCGCAAATGGAAGTGCTTTAGTAGGCAGTACTTTTTTAGGCGGAAATGGTATAGATGGCGTTAATATTGCCGATACCCTTAGGATGAATTACTCTGATGAGTTTAGGGGCGAAATACAGCTTGCACCTAATGGAGATGTGGTATTGGTTTCGTCAACCAGCTCTACAAATCTGCCTGTGTCAGTTGGTGCATTTCAACCCATAAAAGGCAATGGGCAAGATGGAGTAGTATATAGACTAAATGCGGCATTAACTTCAATTAAAAACTGTACTTATTTGGGCGGCAACAAACACGATGCATTATATTCTATTGATGTGTTTAGCAATGGCGATATTGTAGTTGCAGGTGGTACACAAAGCCAAAACCTTAGCCCAACAAGTGGTTACACAATGGCCAATTATCGTGGTGGCATTAGCGATGGGTTTGTGGTTAAGCTTAGTAGTGCATTAACTACTAACTTAGGCATGCGCTATTGGGGCAGCAGCAGTTACGACCAAGCACATTTTGTAAAACTAGACCAAAGCGAAAACATAGTGGTAATGGGCCAAACCTACGACAGTGTTTTAGTAACACCGGGAACATACAGCGTTAGTAAAGGAAATATTTTTATCAGCAAGTTTTCGCCAAATTTATCTAGTATTATATTTTCTACTCAAATTGGTGGTGGTGGCTTATACAATGCTTTGTCGCCAAGTGCTTTTATGGTGGATGTATGCGGCAGAATTTATGGTTCTGTTTGGGGTGGAATTGTAAATTCCCAATCGCGTTATCGGGCATTAAACCCAGCAGGATTTAATAGTACTACCAATAATTTACCGGTTACCCCTAATGCCTATTTATCCAATACTGATGGAAGCGATTTTTATTTATTTGTACTGAGTGCCAATGCTGATAGTTTAAATTATGCTACTTTTTTTGGTGAGCCTTGGGGCGCTGATCACGTGGATGGCGGCACAAGTAGGTTTGATAAAAGAGGAATTATGTACCAATCTGTATGTGCAAGTTGTAATGCGGGTCCGTCAGGCACATTCCCAACTACACCAAATAGCTATTCGCCAACTAATAAAAGCCCAAGATGCAGCAATGCTACTTTTAAGTTTGATTTTAGGCAAGGCAGCGTATTAACAGCCGATTTTAAAATTGAACCCAGAAATGGTTGCGGAAATAAGCGGATGCTGTTTGTAAACAACTCATACAATTCCACTAAAAATTATTGGTACATAAATGATGTTTTGGTTGATACTGCTATCAATTACACCGACTCGTTTACAACACTTGGTAGTTACACCGTAAAACTAAAAGTATTTAATCCCCTAGCCTGTAACATGGTCGATTCGATGGTTAAAACATTCACCGTTCAAAACTCATCGCAAGCAAAAATTGCAGTTGTACAAGATAGTTGCGGACCAGCAGTATTTATGTATAACCAAAGCACATCAGGCAATGGGCAACCTGTTCCGTTTATTTGGTTTTTTGGTGATGGGGATACCAGTACGCTAAAAAATCCAGTTCATTTTTATAACACCAATGCAGTATATCAAATAAGATTAATAACCGACCCAGGCAGTTTTTGCGCTGATACGGCTGTTTTCGCTTTAGATTATAGCCGCGATGGTAGAAATTTACGGGCTTATTTTTCTCCTAACGATACGCTACGATGCGCTCCAATAATTATTGAAGCTCGTAATGAGAGTGAGAATGGATTAAAGCATTATTGGTATGTAAATAACACGCTGGTTTCGCAAAGTGCAAGCGGTATTGATACCATTGTTTATCAAGGAATTTATAAGATAAAATTAGTGGTACATGATAGCACTACTTGCATATTAGTTGATTCGTTTGAAAGAACCTTTAGTGTATTAAGTGAAAAGTTTCCTGAGTTTACCGCCTTGTTAGACAGTTGTTCGTTAAAGGTAAACTTTACCAACAATACCAATATGACAGTGGGTGATACGGCTTACTTTTTATGGAATTTTGGCGATGGAACAACATCAACTCAATTTAATCCAATACATAAATATGCTGATACGGGTTGGTACAATGTGGTGCTTACCATTAACAAAGGTTTTCCGTGCGAACATGTGCTTGCCAAACAAGTTAGGGTTGATGTTAATAACCGCGTGTTGTTAGCAAGGTTTGATTTAACACCTGAACCCATTTGTGAACCAACCATTATTACTGCAAATAATAACAGCATTAATGCAGCTAAAAGTTATTGGATAATTAATCAGGTTATTAAGGATAGCATTAACCAAAATTATATAGACACCATTATTCAAGCCACAAGTTTTGATGTTGAATTAGTGGTGTATAATCCATTTACTTGTAACCTTTACGATACGTTAGTTAAATCATTTACTTCGTATCCTGGTGCAAAGGCTGCTTTTGAAGTTAAGCGAGACAGTTGTTCAAATTTGGTTTTGTTCAAAAATTTATCGAGCAGTAGTAGCCAAACACCAACAACTTATTTATGGCAGTTTGGTGATGGAAATACCAGTAATATAGCCAATCCAACGCATGTTTACAGCATTGATAGCACCTATCTAATAACTTTAATTACCAATGCAAATACACCTTGTGCAGATACCGCAATTAATACAATAACCTACAATGGAAATAGTAATTTACTTGAGGCTAATTTTACCATAACCGATAGTGCAATTTGTGCACCTGCATACTTTGCTGCTGCCAATACAAGTGTAAATGGAAAACAGTTTTATTGGTACTTTAATAATTTACTTCTTAGCACATCAAACATTGGATTTAGCGACACGCTAAAATTGGCGGGAACCTATAAAATAAAGCTTGTGGTAATTGATAGCATGTCGTGCAAGGTGCTTGATAGTATCGAAAAAACTGTTGAAGTTAACCTATCGGCCAAAGCAAGCTTTGTGATGCAACGAGATAGCTGTTCGCTTGATGTAATATTTAATAATCTAAGCAACAATGTAGGCGTACCACATATTTGGTATTTTGGGGATAAGGACAGTAGTTTAGAATATAGTCCTAAACACCAGTATGCATTAACGGGAACATATACGGTTAGTTTAATAATTAGCCCAGGAACTTTTTGTGCAGATACCGCGCAAAACACTTATTTTATTGATGGTGATAGCTCCACACAAATTATCATTCCCAATGTGTTTACACCAAATAATGATGGTATAAATGATTGTTACCAAATTACTGGCATCACCCAAAAGTGCGATGAGTATCATATTATAATATACAACCGTTGGGGAACTGTGGTATACGAAAACACAGATGGAAACTGGTGTTGGGATGGTAAAAATGGTGCAGGGGAAGAGATACCTCCTGGTGTGTATTATTACATTATCACCCTAAAAAAGAAAAGTGGAATGGAAAGAAATGAACACGGAACGGTTACTTTGATTAGAGATACAAATTAGCACAAAAAACCACGCTATAGGTTTATACTAAGCGTAGTTTTAAAATGATTATTCAGACTAATATTTTACTGTAAAATAATCTCAACCCTGCGACACCATTTAGCCTTATCGGGATTGTAAGTATCGTTGTTACAGTTTATGTTGGTAGAAACACGGTGATGTATTTTAAACCCATTTACAACCCTTGTAATTGTTAAACACCTATCAGCTGCTAAAGCTTCATTATATTTTTCTGTACCTATCCAATCTGTATATCCAACTACTTTTACCAACTTACTTTTACGCGAACCTAAAAACTTTCGTAATTCTACTTTCTGTTCTGGGGTTATTTTCGAGTTGTCAAATGGGAAATAAAGATTTAATTGTTTAGTACCAATACGGTGAAAGGTTGCACCACGAGCTACATCATTAATTAAGGTATCTAATAAATTTGCGCTGCTTTTTCTGGCATTTTTACCTACGGTTAGCGTTCCATCCTTTATGGCTTTTTCGAGAGTTGCAAACTGCTTTTTTAATTCATCAATTTCTAATTGTTGTTTACTTATTGATGTACTAATCGAATCGAAAAACAGTTGCATACCTGGGTTTGCAATTACTTGTTCTTCTAGCAGTTTATCGGCCATGTATTTATTCAGCTTTTGGCGCATTTCTAACGCTTGTTGCTGTATTTCGGCATTGCTACTATCGCGCTTGGATTGTGCATTTACTGCACTTAGTCCAAACACGATTAAGTATAAGCCTAAAATATATTTTAGCTTACTTAACATTGTACTTAGCAATTAGCAGTTCGATATTGATTTGAAGTTCTTTGATTTTCTTTAACTGATCGATGTTTTCGATTTTGTATTTTGTTAAAATTCTTTCCAAATCTTTGTTCAACTTCACCATTTCGGTTTTAACATTTACTAAACCTGGATTGCTTTTTTCGATGTTAATTAATCCGTTTATTTTATCGTTAACCTTATCAATTTGGTCTTGGATTATCTGCTCGTTTACTATCTCTGGCTTGCTTACTCTTCTTTCTGGTTTATTAAAATTAAACGCAATGGCTATTTCGTTTGATGCAGGAGCTAAACGATTTAAATCACCCGTATTATGGTAATAATTATAAGCAATCATTACGTTTTTAAAGTTAAATCCTAAGCCAGCAACCACAACTCCGTTAGTTCTATATCCGCCAGTTAATGATACGGTTTCGTTCCAACTGGCACTAAGCAGCACATCAACCATTTTGGGTGCAGTTACAAAATTATAGTAATTTACTATTGGTTTTAAATCGTAATCACCAGCTTCATCTAAAGTAAATTTATAGTTAGCTCCTGCTATAAAAAAGCCGTTTAAGCTTTCGGTACCAGTAAGCATCATTGGTGATGATGCGTATGCCTCAAAACGTTTTTTATAGCGATAAACCAAACCTGCACCACCTGATACAAGCATTTTATTAAGATTGCCGCTGTTTAATGTTGGGTCGGCCATATCTACTTGCGAAGTAAATAAGTCGGTACGTAAGTTATTTTGAACAAAACCTAAACTCAAACCTAAACTTAAAGTTTGGTCTGCCGTTAGTTTAACCAATTTGCTATATGCACCTTCAACATTAACCAATTGAAAAGCACCGCTCCATTGACTAACCGCTTTTACACCCAACCCACCTGTTTTATTGGCAAATGGTGAGTGTAAACCAAAATTGATTAAGCGCGGAGACGACTCCACTCCACCAACAAATGTTTTAGCATTAAACATGGCGTGTATATTATCGTAACTACCTGCCATTGCTGGATTACTTAAAAAAGGATTAAGCAAGTTGGTATATAAATTTGTACGGTCTTGTGCGTTTGATACATTAACCATTAACGCTGCTACAAATAAGCTTGTATATATTTTATTATTCAATTTCATAATAATTTCTCCTATCAATTATTGGTTAACAATATTTAAAGCTCCAGTAAATTTATCGCCTGTTTTGCTGTTGTAAAACACATAGAAATAAACGCCAGTTGGCAATGTTTTTCCGTTGTATGTGGCTTCCCAATTGTTTTGATAATTATTTGCTACATGGAATACCTCCATCCCACTTTCGTTGTAAACCGATAAGCTATAATCCACGTACAATTGCGGGTTATCTATTGCAAATGCATCATTTACCCCATCGTTGTTTGGCGACATATAATTATTGGCTGGTAACTTCTGCTTAACCTCAATTTCATCACTAACCTTTATTGTAATATTTGCAGTATCGTATAGTGGTAATGCTTGTACATCTGTTACAATTACCTTAAAATCAAATCTGCGGTTTTTCTCATAATCAATAGTAACCACATTGGTTAGTGCTCCAGTTATTGCATCTACATTAAAAAACTCGCTTCCTTTTCCAGTTAAACTGTATTTTAAGTTAGCACCAGCATCTGGGCTTGATGATGTGATGGTACCTAAAACGGTATTTGCACTGTCGTTTTCTGACATGGTGAATGTTTGATTTAAAATCATTGGTTTTTCACTCACATCAATAATATCTATTACAAATACTTTTTCAAATGTTTGGCCACCTTTATCTGTTGTAGAAACACGAACTGAATAGCTTGATTTATTTTCGAAGTTAGCAGAGAAATTACTACGCAAGGTTGCACCTTCAATAATAAACATGGCATTATCTGTGCTTCCCGTTCCGGCAATTAAACTGTAAGTAAATGCATCAACTGCATCCACATCTGTTGTAGTAAAACTACCCACTTCGGTTAACGTGGCTTTGTTTTCCAATAATGAGTTGTTGCTAATGCTCAATCCAGTTGGTGCATCATTTTCATCATTAATATTAATGGTAAATGCTTTTTCGAAATATGCATTTGTTACATCGGTTACCCTAACTCTTATGTTGTAAAGTTTTTTAGCTTCAAAATTAAATGTAGCATTGGTAACTAAAGTATCGCCTAATATGATAAAGCTTGCATTATCTGTTGCACCTAATCCATTAACTAAAGCATAGTTAAAGTCGGTTGTTTGATCAGGGTCGGTAGCGCTTAATAAACCCACAAACTCATTAACTGGCATGTTTTCACTTACGCTATTATTGCCTAAATCAATTGCGGTTGGTGCATCGGTACTATCTTTAATATTTATGATAAACTGTTTAGTGAAACTAGTTCCTGCAGCATCAGTTGTGGTTAACACAACAATGTAGAAATTCTTAGTTTCAAAATCGAATGTTGCGCTTGTACGTAACTCGTTTCCTATAATAAAGAAATTGCTGTTGTTGTTTCCTGTAACATTTGCAAAGCTGTATAAAAATGCATCATTAGTATCTTGGTCTATTGTGCTTATATCACAAACCTTACTTGATACTGGACGATTTTCGGCAATAATATTGGTGCTTAATACAATGTTGCTTGGCGCATCATTACTATCAATTACCACAACATTAAATGCTTTTTCTATAGTACCTCCGTTGCCATCGTTACTCTGAATACGAATGGTGTACGCGCTCTTGTTTTCGTAGTTAAATATTTTGTTAGAACGTAATTCATTACCTACAACTACAAAGTTTGCATTGTCTGCATCCCCTGCTCCTGTTACAAATGTGTAGCTAAAATTATTAGCAACATCTTGGTCGGTTGTTGTAAAACGACCAATGGCAGTGCGCGATGATCTGTTCTCTGTTATTTCATTTGCAGAAAGTGTAATATCGGTTGGCGTATCATTGGTGTTTAAAATGGTAATTTCAAACTGTTTTTCGTATGATAGACCACCATTATCTGTAGTACGTAAACGAATGCTATAACTTGCCTTTTGTTCAAAATCGAACATTGTGGCAGTTAACAAACTATCGTTTCTTACTATAAAGCTGTTGTTATTCGTTCCACCATTTCCGCTTACTAAGGTATATGTAAAGGTGTTGTTAGCATCAGCATCGGCACTGTACATTAAACCTACAAATGCATTTGGTGCAAGATTCTCTTCAACCGAAGTATTGTTTAGTGACACGTTTGTTGGTGCATCATTACTATCGGTAATGTTTATTACAAATTGCTTGGTAAATGTTGCATAACCATCAGTAGTTTGAACATAGAGTGTGTAAATCTGTTTGGTTTCGTAATCAAAACTGCTATTGCTGCGTAGTTGATTTCCGTTGATATAAAACGCACTGTTATCATTTCCGGTTACATTAGCAAACGAGTAAATAAAGCTGTCTGTGCTGTCTTCGTCAATGGTGCTAAACGAACCAACAACACTATTAATTAATCTGTTTTCGACAAAGTTATTATTGCTTAATATAATGTTAGTAGGAGCATCGTTGCTATCATTAACATTAATAGTAAATGTTTGATCAAAAGTACCACCATTATTATCATTGGTTTGGATGCGCACTTGATAACTGTTTTTAACCTCGTAGTTTAATGCTACATTGGTTTTTAATTCGTTGCCTATAATAATAAATGACGCATTATCTGCTGATCCAACTCCTGTAACCAAACTATAATTGTGGGTATTGGTGATGTCGGCATCGGTTGTACTTAATATACCAATACGCGTACGCAAAGGAACATTTTCACTTACAATTACATTGCTTAAGCTAAGTGCTGTTGGTGCATCATTTGCATCATTCACATTAATTGTAAATACTTTTTCGGTTGATAATAAACCATTGTCTGTAGTTCTTACACGTATACTAAGTGTAGCTAATTGCTCAAAATTAAATGGTGTGTTGCTATACAAACTATCGTTGCTTATTACAAAACTACTATTATGTGTAGCACCAACGCCCGAAACTAAAGTGTATGCAAATGTACTTGCTCCTGCATCCACATCTATTGTGCTTAGTTTGCCAACAAAGGTTAATGCTGGTTGATTTTCTATGATGGTATTGTTTGATAAGATAATATCTGTTGGTGCATCATTGCTATCATTAATGTTTATTAAAAACTGCTTATTATATGTACCACCGTTTCCATCGTTTGTTTGAATATTAACTACATATAATTGCTTTACTTCATAGTTAAACGATGCATTGGTGCGCAACTCATTTCCAGTAATTAAAAAGCTTGCATTATCGTTAGTTCCTACACTTACAAAACTATAACTAAACATATCCGAAGTGTCTTCATCGGTTGTTGAAAATGAACCTACAAAAGAACCAATTGCTTTGTTTTCGGTTACTTTTTGGTTAGACATGGTAATGTTGGTAGGCGCATCGTTTGCATTTAATATGGTAATGTTAAATGTATCTGCAAAAGTGCCTCCATGTCCATCATTGGTTTGTATGCGGATAGTGTAATGTTGTTTTACTTCATAGTTAAATAACGCATTGGTTTTTAATAAGCCGTTTTGTATGCTAAACAAATTATTGTTGGTTGAACCAGCACCTGCTACTAATGCATAAGTAAAAGTTTGGCCAGCATCTGGATCAACCGTATTGATGGTTGCTATGGTTGTACCTATTGGTTGATTTTCTGATATTGATGAGCTGGTAAGGTTAATTCCTGTTGGTGCATCATTGCTATCATTAACAGTAATGGTAAATACTTTTTGAAAAGATAGGCTTCCATTGTCTGTTGATTTAACTCTAATACTGTATGAATCTTGTAATTCAAAGTCTAATACAGCTGCACTATATAAGCTATCGTTGCTAATATAAAACGATGTGTTGTTTGTTGCGCCAACACCACTAGTTAATGCATAAGTAAAGGTGCTTACAGCATCAGCATCGGTTGTGCTAAATTGACCAATAAATGAACCTATTGGCCTATTTTCGTTGATACTTTTTGTAGCCAAAGCAATGTCTGTTGGTGCATCATTACTGTCTGCAATATTTATTACAAATTGTTTGGTAAAGGTTGCAGCGCCATCGCTTGTTTGAATGTAAACATTATAAACTTGCTTGCTCTCATAATCAAAATTAGTGTTGCTACGCAATTGGTTTCCGTTAATAAAAAATGCACCATTATCATTTCCCGTTACGGTCGAAAACGAATAAACAAATACATCTAAAGAGTCTTCATCGGTTGTTGTAAATGTACCAACTACACTATTAACTGGCCTGTTTTCTACCAATACATTATTGCTTAATGTAATATTGGTTGGTGCATCATTTGCATTTAAAACAGTAATGGTAAAGGTATCTGAATAAATTCCGCCTTGTCCATCATTGGTTTGGATTCTGATTTTATATTCTTTTTGTACCTCGTAATTAAACGAAGCAGCGGTGCGCAATAACGAACCTTGAATATTAAACATATTGTTATTGGTAGCACCAACACCTGCTACTAAGGTATAAGTAAAACTTTGGTTGGCATCTGCATCTATTGTGCTAATTGTGCCAACGGTTGCACCTGCTGATAAATTCTCTGAAACACTTTGGCTATTTAGGTTAATTGCTGTTGGTGCATCGTTGCTATCAATAATATTAATTGTAAATACTTTTTGAAATTCAGCATTCGCATTATCGGTGGTTTTTAACCTAATTGAATACGTGTTTTGTTGCTCGTAATCAAAACTGGTGGCAGTAAACAAACTGTCGTTTCTAACACTAAACATGGTATTGTGTGTTGCTCCAATTCCGCTTGCTAACGCATAGGTAAATGTACTATTTGCATCAGCATCTGTGCTTGTTAATATTCCAATAAAAGTACCAATAGCTTTGTTTTCTTTAACTGAGTTGTTACTTAAGCTTAGCTCTGTTGGCGCATCATTTTGGTTACGTATATATATTTGAATTAACTTAGTAAATGATGACGTTGGACCTGTACTTGCATTTACATAAAGTGTATACACGTTTTTAGTTTCATAATCAAAAACACCATTCGATAAAACTTGATTACCTGAAATTATAAAGCTGCTATTGTTATTACCTGTAACGCTGTTATCAAACGAATAAGTAAACACCGCACTTGGATCTTGGCTAACCCCATTTAATGTTCCTACCAAAGTATTTGTTGGTAAGTTTTCGTTAATGGTATCGTTGGATATTGACATGCTTGTTGGCGCATCAACAACATCAGTTATATTAATGGTAATTACTTTTTCGAAAGTTGCACTTCCATTATCGACTGTACGTACCCTAACTGAGTATGAGTTTTTTGTTTCGTAATCAAACGAAACTGATGAACGTAACGTGTTTCCAGAAATATTAAAACTTGCATTATCTGTACTACCTACTCCACTCACTAAGCTATAAATAAATGTATTTGTAACATCTTGGTCGGCTGTAGAAAGTGTTCCTACTGTACTATTGGTTGGTAGGTTTTCTGCAATTTGGTTTGATGTAATATTAATATCAGTTGGTGCATCGTTGGCATTAATTACATTAATAGTAAATGGCTGTTGAAGCGTTCCATTACTGCCATCATTAACATTTAACCTAATGCTATAACTAGCCGTAGTTTCATAATCAAAAGATAAAGCGGTATATAAACTATCATTACTAATAACAAAGTTTGTATTGCCACTACTTCCTGTTCCGTTTACAAAAGTATAGGTATATGTTCCGCTAGCATCTGGGTCGGTTGCCGAAAGTTTTGCCACAAAAGTATTTGCTGGCAAGTTTTCGGTTATGCTATTGTTGGTTAAATTAATTGCAGTTGGCGCATCATTACTATCTGTTACGGTTAACAACAATTGCTTGGTAAATAATCCACCGTTTCCATCATTAGTTTGTACAAATACCACATAGTTTTGACGGGTTTCATAATCAAATAAACTATTGGTGCGCAATTGGCTTCCAATAATTGTAAAATCACTGTTGTTATTACCTGGTGTATTTATAAAACTATAGGTAAATGTGTTAGCAGTATCTTCGTCTGTTGTAGTTAAATTTCCAATTACAGAACCTAGTGGTTTATTTTCCATAAATGTTGTTCCATCACTACTGCCATTTACCAAAATATTTGTTGGGTTGTCGTTTACATCATCAACCAAAATAGTAAATACTCTTTCGAAGGTATTATTTGCGCCATCTGTAACTTTTATACGAATACTGTATGATGATTTTACTTCGTAATTAAACACAGCAAGTGTGCGCAAGTTGGTTCCGTTAATATTAAACTTAGCGTTATCTGTACTGCCAACACCTGTTACTAACGAGTAACTATAAGTATCACTTAAGTCGTTATCTAAAGCACTAAAAGCACCAACAACAGTAAGCGCTGCGCTGTTTTCGTTAACGGTAGAATCTGTAATAAAAATATCTGAGGGAGCGGTGTTTACATCATTAACACTAATGGTATAAGTTGATTCAAAATAACAACCATTTGCATCGGTTGTTCTAACCCTTATGTTGTGCGAAGTTTTATTGCCAAAATTAAATACTGACGAGCTGCGTAATGCATTACCTGAAACATTAAAATTAGTATTATCAGTGCTTCCACTGCCGCTAACCAAACTGTATGTAAATGTTTCTGCCGAGTCAATATCAGTACTTGTAAATGTACCAACAGTGGTGTTTATCGGTTCGCCTTCGTTTATATTATTGGTTGACAATTGCATTGCCGTTGGCGCATTATTATTTTTTATTTCAAATGGATTTCCACTTGAACCATAATTTGCATTATCTTGAAATGCTACACTCACTCTTGCATCATAAATAGAGTCGGTAGTTGGGTTATACATTTTAAATATTACCGTTTCGTTTGAGGTAACATTACTGTATATAATCATTGAAGCAGTGTACCTACCACTAATTACATTGCTGGTTAGTGCTGTTCCTCTTAGTTCTGTTCCTACAAATGCACCAATGCGCACACTGGGGCTAGTTAGTTCAACACAGTTTACATTTGCAACTGCAACTGCTGTCATTGAATATTGAAAAAGTGCTGGGTTTACACTCCATGTTGGAGCTGCTGCTATTGTAGTTTTGGATACCAAAAATAACAGTGCTAGATAAAGTAACTGCTTAATTTTCATATAAAGGTTTGGTGTTTATTTTATTGATGTTAAAAAAGGCAAACACAATAAATAGTTGTGTTTGCCTTTTATAATTTATTGCTTAATAATTTTTGTTCTAACAACTTGGCTATTGCCTTCCACTTCTACAAAGTAAAAGCCTTGGTTAACTTTTACTCCACGGTCAAGCGGGTTCCAGTTTATGTTGCTGTTTGATTCTCCTTGTGTATCGTATTCAAATGCATCAATCAGCTTACCTGTTACATCTAATACTTTAACTTTAAGCTTAGCAGCCGTAAAGCCTTGTACATTTAATACAACACTGGTGCTAAATGGATTTGGATGTGCAAATATTTGTAAACCGCTAACCTTAGCCGTTACAAAATCATTACACTTAAAGTTGCCACCAATTGATAAGGCTTGAGGCTGCGTTAACGAACCTATTAGCTTATTGGTTTCAAACTTCATGTTGCCATTTAAGTCGTAGGTTAAGCCAGTTTTTTCATCAAGTAACTTAAAGTTTAATACTTCTTGTTCTTCATTTGCCATTAAGGTAATAAAGAATAAGTTTCTGCCATTACTTAATGTAGTTGGTTTTGTTGCACCACGTAATTGATCGTTTACATAAGCACCTACACTAAATCTGCCAGTAGCTAATACTTCATTACAAACACCAGCATCAACAATTGCATTCATGTTTTTCTCAAACTTAGTTGCATCTAGCTTAAAGTAGTTGCTTACATAAGCATTATCGGTAGTGGCTTTTTTACCAAACATTGCCGATTTTGGATAAGCAAATGTGGTGTTTGAACCAGACCTAAACATGTAACCTTTGTTAGGTGTTAATGTAGTTAAACTACCTACCCAACCTATTACATTATCATACAATGCAAACTGACTTTGACTCTTAATTAAATCGTTGTTGGTTGCATTTAATGATGAGAATGCTTCGTTTACACTTAAGTTTCTTTGTGAAACAAATCCAATCCAATTCCAACCTGAATCTAATTTAATAGGGCGTGTTGTTGGGTCAATTTCTATTCCTGTTACTACTAACGTGTCTTTATTGGTGTTTCTTAAACGGTACGATTGCTCTGGTTTAACGCCTGCTTTAGCTCCTGCTAACTCTCCTGCCCAACCATCTACTACCGAGTAATCTGCTAGTGAAGTTAAGCTTCTAAATATATCTCCATTACCAGATTTTGTGTTTCTAAATAATGCATTGATATTGTTTGAATCTTTCATTAACAAATTAAATGATATCCAATTCCAACCACTGCTAAGTGGAATATAACTGGTTAATTTATCAGTAGCATTAAATATTTGCGGGGTTGATATACTTCCTACTTGTCCGTTTGTTACAAACTGGATTTGTGGGGTTACATCTGAGTGTATTTTACCTGCACCTGCATTCCAAATTTTAAACTCAATATTCTCGCCAGATGATACATTGCTATATACATTTAAGAATGCATAATAGCGATCTATTTGAGGATAATATTGTAATGATGCAACTCCTCTGCACTCACCATTTACAAATGCTGCTAACTTATCGTCAGGATTGGTTGAGATAACATCATTTACCCTTACCTGACCAACAATGCTCATTGCATTTTGAAACGAACCCGCATTAACCGCCCATGTTGATGGTGCTTCTGCAACCACTTTTAGTGATATTAGTAAACCGTCAGGGAAACCAAAGTCGGTTAATAATTGTATTTGATTTTCGTAGTTACCAATATTTACATTAGGATCTATGGTAAATGTTATTGTTTTAAATGAGTTTGGCGATACCGAGCCTGATGCTGGACTTGCAGACAACCAAATAGGTAAATTTTGAATATCAAATTGTTTTATTGCTCCTCCAGAGTTTACAATGTTACTTGTAAAGGTAAGTGATGCACCAGCCTTTTTGGTGAAATTAAAGTCTTGGTCTTGCCATTTTACTTGATTCTTATCCATGTATGCAATCCAAGTTTTTGGTGATTGCATTTTATTACCATTTAAATCATACACATCCTTAACAGTAATATCCAATGTAATATTTTCTATTAACTCAGGTAAAGTGGTTGGTGTTAAAATGATTTTATCTTGGTTAACCGAATAGTTAAAAACAATTGATTGAACAGGACGCTGCAACTTAATGGTTGGCGTTTCATCACTTAATCCGCTTCCATTTATTGTATCATGAATAATGGTTCTAGAAGTATCCTTCATATCCTTTATACTTGGTGTTAAAATTGGTACACCCAAGTTTAATGTATACGTTTCAAATGGTAGATAAAAAACTAAACCCGTTTCAGTTCCTGATAATCTATTTACACGGTCTCTATTAATTTGTTCTTGTGATCTTGAAGAATTCCAAATTCTAACCTCATCAAAGTAGCCAGTAAATTTCCTGTCAACAGTTTCTGTACCAATTAGCGATTGATACCCCCTAGCACCAAACCAAATTTTATCACCTCCAAATTGTTTAAAGTCTGATGTGTTAGTTGTGTTCTGTTGGTTTCCATCAACAAACGCGGTGATACTTGTAGAACGCTGCATAACTAAAGCAAAATGATGCCAATTGTTATCAAAATAATTATTGCTTACCGCTTCAAAATTAAGTCCACGGTGTTTAACAATTATTTTACCGTTAGCATCTTTTTCAATGCTCCATTTTATATCAATATTTACATCAGTAGAGTCGCCTCTTCCGTTAGAGAATAGTGCCACATCGCCTGCTGTATTTGCGCCTTTAAACCAAAACTCAATTGTAAAGTCAGTTTCATTGGTAAATACTAAATTGCCTGCATTAACCACCAAAGGTTCATTAATTATTTGGTATGATTTGCCTTTAGGCGAAATTTGCCATACTGCATTTTTAATAGTTGCATGGCGCGAACGAACATAATCTTTCGCTTCTAATCCAGTAGCTTCATCAAAACGCCAATTTGCAATTATACCGGCTTCGGTACCTTTTAAGCTTTTGTTCATCGAACCAACAATTTCCGATGAATTTCTGGTTCTATTCCATAAACGGAAATCGCGTAAGTTGCCTATAAAACCAAATGTATTATCTTTAGATAACTTGCCGATAATTGTTTTTCCTCCACCTTCATACTTACTATAAATAGTAGTATTACCCGTATTACGAACAACCCCATCAACAAACAGCTCACAAGCATCAGTTTGGTTATTGTACGAAACAGTATAATGATGGAAAGCAGTCAGGTCGGTAATTGTCTCATTCGTACGAACCACTTCGTTTCCAATTCTAAAATTAAATTTATTATTGGCATCAAAACCAATAGAAAGATATTGCGCATTATCTACCCCTTGTGAAAACACCACTTGTTCTCCAAGTGTTTCTCTTTTAACCCAAAACTCTAACGAGAATGTTTTTTTAGCCAAGTTTAATCCAGTCGGAATTTCTACATAATCATTGTTACCATCAAAATGTAAGCTTGCTGTATTTTGTAACGCACTTCCGTTTAACACGCCTCTAATATCAAAATTCTGGAAGCTTAATGATGCATTATCAATAGGCTCGTTAAACTGAATTTGTATTTCGTCATTTGGCGATAAAATACCGTCTGCAGGAGATGGGTTACCAAAAGGACTAGGGTTAACCCTATCTGCCAAACCTGTTGCTATTGGCGAAAACACTTCTGCATCTGCGTGTCCAGGGGCCGAACATTTACTAGCAACCCTGATGTCGTAAGGACCATCTGTCAATTGACGCATATTCCAAGCATATTCAATATATGGCTTTATCGAAGGGATTTCTCTATCGTCAATATCGATAGGTGTTTTCCTATATGTTTGAAGAATTTTCCATTCAGAACTAGACGATGGCTTATATTGGAAGGTAAGACCTTTAAACCCACCAAAGTTATAGTCATATCCATTAAGTACCACATTCATAGTATCTCTAAAACTATTGTTTAAAGTCCATTTATCACCTGGATTATATACGAAAGGTTGAGTACACGTTGGAATAAAATGAACAGAAACATAAACGGAATCTGATAAATCATCATCACACGGAGATTTAAAGATTAACAAAATACTATCATAATCATAATACTCTGTTCCTCTTTTTATGGTAAGTGTTTTACTAATGTTTGTTGCATAAGGAATACTGAAGTTTCTGTTTGGATCTAATCCATCAATAGTTAAAACGGCACCATTAGGATTTGAAACTTCAACAACGCGTAAAGAATATTCTTGGTCGTCATCAGATTCACTTTCGTTACCCAACTGTAAAATAAACGTGGCTGCCTGATCGGCAGGAACATTAAACTTTTCTGGTTGAGGAATTAGTATTTTTGGCACATGACGTTTTGCTGTACCATCAGAAAGTTTAACGCCAGATTGTTCATCAAAGTAAGTTGATGAACTTATGGTATCACCAGGTCTGTAATAATTACTCCACTCTGGACCTTCATAAGGGCAAGAAGTTTGTCCACCACGTAATTTAAACATGTGTCCATTACCTGTTTTAGGATCAACAACATCTACAGATATTAAATCACCATCATCACCATCTTGTAAGGTGTAACCAATAGTTGTAGCAACCTCTGATGCAGTTCCCTCCTCGGTAGCAGATGTTTCTTCTACGGTAACACTACCTCCAAATTCAAAGCCACTACCTGCTACATCTAGGGTAAATCCTAAACCTACATCTTCAGAGAAAAACACCTCTTCAGAACGTGTAGTGCTTGTGCTCTTTGTACTTGTGTATTCTCTTGTTATGGCTGCTTTACCAATACTTGTGTTTGTTCCCGAGTTTAATACATTGCCAATATTTAATGTAAATGCCTCGTATTTTTCGCGTTCGTTAGTTGCTAAAGCTTCTTTCCATAATCTAATTTGGTTATTTTGAAGCCTTACAGAATCTGGATCGGCAATACTGTTTCTATGAAAAGTATAACTAGGACCAGTGTTATCTGTTTCTTCTTGGGTTAATGGGTTATTTTTATTTCTTACAGTACCCCAAATTGCATCATCATTATTTGCACCAAACTTTTTCTCATAGTCTTCATCATCAACATCTGTGTAGTTAATGGTATATTTTGGTTGTCCATTGGCTTTTTTGCTTTGAACCAAAATTGAGTTTCTTACTTTTATTAAGTTAGGGATAATAATATCTTCAACCTCGCTAACTGTATATGCAAATACAGTATTAATTTCTTTAGGGTTAAGTGCCAAACTTTGGTTTAAACCAATTTTATAGCCGTTATAATCCGTGTTTCCACAAACCGAACCAGGAATAGCACATCTTGCAGCTGAAATTAAAGTTAAATTGTCGGATAGTCCAAACACATAGTTTTTTGAGTGTCCGTATAAAATATCAGCTTTAGAGCCTACTTGATCTGAACCACCACCTGTAGAGATAGAAATTGAAGAACTTATTGATTCAACTATTTCTCCATTTTTTCCAGCAGTGGTTTCGCTTTTCATTCCAAGGCTTTCGTTTCCGCCAAAGTAACTTTCAGTTTCAAACTCAACACCAATACCCGCTGATGTTTGCCATTTAAAGCCTAGGTTAATTTTTCCTTCAAAGCCACCTCCGCTTTTGTTTGAGGTAGAAAACGTTTTTGTTGAAGTAAGAGCTGTGTTTTTAGCCCACGTTGAAGAACTTGCAGAACCGGGAGGGTCGCGTAAGATTAAATCTACTTTTTGCGGCCCACTTGTTGCAAACTGAGCACCTCTTGTACGTCCACCAAATATAAATGCTCTATATGGTGTACTACCAGCATTTGGCAACCAACTTATGGTTCTATCTCCATTATTACCAGTTGTAAAAAAGGTAACCTGCATAGTTTTAGTAAAACTAAATGCTGGGTTAGAATTATTTCTTGTAATATCAGGTGCACCTCCTCTAAATGTATAAGTAGCTTCGCCACCAACCACGTTTACGTTCTGAACCGCACTTTCGTCAGAAGCAAGCGAATTATTAACAATTAAACGGCCATTTAAAGGCACTTTATATTGGATTGCAGGATTTTTATCACTATTTTCATAAACATCAAACGCGTATACCTTTGCCGTATATTCTTTAAATTGATTAAATATCGGATAGGTAAATGGATTATTTGGCAATAAACTAATTGAGTTTACAGAATCGAGTGCTAATGATGTTTCGCCTATAAAAGTACTATCTGTTGCTGTTTTTGCTTTGGTTCGCGCTAATAATACCGATGGTGTGGTATAATAAATAAAATCTCTACGCACATTATAGGTTGTAGAACGAATATTGGTAATTGTACTTGTGCCTGGCAAATACAACGTATCAGCGGTCGTATATACGGTAACTGCATTTGATAAATCTAATACAGATTGAATTCCAAAATTAAGAACAGGGTTTGTTATAACTTTTGCCGTGTCTACGGTATATAACAATGGTGGTAAAAATACGGTGTACTCACCAGTAGTATCGTTTGTGGTTATAGAAGCAACACTACATCCATTACGCAATTGAGATTTAAAGTACAATCTGGTTTTTCCAATGTTATTAACCGATAAGCCAAGTCCTGGTTTTTTTGCAGCTTCAATCGCACCACCAACAGCTCTACCAACAACCTTAATTAGGGTATTATCTTTAAATTGAATACCAGCCTCTGTTTTTTGAAAATCGTAAACACCAGTAGTTGGGAATCTGCCTGCGCTAAATACGTGGCCTTCTTTTTCTACAGTTACCACATGATTTCCTATTGGGACTTGTATGTCAAATGCTCCGTTTTGGTCTGTTGCTACTTTTGTACCACCTACCATCACATAAGCACCGTCAATTTTAAGGTTTATCCCTTCCGCAGGACAGGTTGTATTATCGTAAAACACAAAACCGCTTACTGTAAAAGAAGACTCATCAATAAAGTTTTGTTGACTATGCACCGCTGAACCATCGCCTATATATACTGGACGGTTGATTGGCGAAAATTTGTGTGTACTAAATGCCGGAGAGATTGTATAAAGATCTCCAATACCTGGGTAATTTATATTGGTAACAACATAACTTCCTGTAGAATCTGTATAACTTGCAAATGCAAGTTGAGAAACAGAAGGAATATTAGTATTATCAAAAGTTGTGTTTATTGATGTGCCATGATTGGCATTATAAACTTGTCCTTTTCTCGAATAATCAAAAAAGCCATTATAGCCAACGGTGTTTTCATCAAAGGTATAATAAGCCAATAAACCGTTGTCGTCTGGATTTACCTTTCTATCAAAATCAATCGCAACGTTTGCGCCTGTTTTTCCAATGTTATAAACCCTTACTTCATCTAAATTTCCTATAAAACCACTACCCATTGTTATAGATGAATTATTGAAAGGTAAATAAGTATATCCACTTAAACTTACACCACCCAATCTAACTCCATTAAGGTAAATAATTAAAGAGTCGGTTCTAAAAACGCCAGTTACTTGATTAAAGTTATTTGCCAAAAACGACCCTGAAGTTCCGGTAGAAACATAGTTTTTTGTAACAGATCCATTATAAGTTTCGATGGCAATTTTATCTCCTTGCAAACTAACTTTTGCTGTTCTAAAACCAGAACCAACAGAAATAAGTGTTTTGTTACCCACTACATTTGGCGTTTTAAACCAAGTTTCGAGCGTAATGCCATTGGTAAAACTTAAAAGACTTGCTGCTGGCACAGATAACGAGCCGCCAGAAGCAAGAGAAACAGATGCTCCTAAGAAAGTAGCCGCAGTTGGAGTAACCAATACTTTTGCATTTTTTAATGCAAAACCACCCAAGTACGATAGTTGTCCAGTTACAGTACCAAACGCATTTTTAAATCCAATATCTTGTGTAGCATTAGAGTAAAGAGGAGTTCCAGCACAAGTTAAAACACCAATTACAGTATATTGGTAAAGAGTGCCAGAAATAGCCGTATAATCATAATAACTTCCTTCTCCTGAACCTGCAGAACCTATCAATGTAGAATCTGAATTGCTAGCAAAAACTTTTCTATAAACCCTATACTGAGTTAATAAATCGACATTACTTGTGCTCCACTCTAATTGCACCATGTTGCTAAAGTATCCTTTAGAACATCTTAATTTATTCGTAGTGGCGTTAAACGAGGTAGATAATATTGGATTAATTGTAACATTTGCTGATGTTAATGAGATATTACCAACTGGATCACAATTATTACGAGCTCTTACTTTATATACATATCTAACACATGCAGATACATCATTATCGGTATACGTTGTTGTGCCAGCATCAACAGGAATTGTAGTACTTCCAGAAGCCCCAAGAATCGACCTTTCGATATTAAACCCTGTTTCGTCAGATGAATTATCTGTCCAAGTTACAACAATTGCATTATTAGCACCATTAACAGATGCTTGCACTCCTGTTGGCTTTGTTGGAATTGTAGGGGAAGCACCTGCATAACCAGTTGTTGAAAAAGTAGTTCCACAATCGCCAATTGTACCAACTTTATAATAATAGGTAGTTGACCTTGTAGGTGCTGTAGTTAAAAACGAGCGCTCTCCTCCATCTATCGTTGCATCAACGCTACTATATGTGCCGTTAATAGTTGTACTTCGTGATACATGAAAATAGGTAGGGTTATTGTTATAATAGTTCCAGCCTAATGCAACCTTACCATCGCACCTGTTATCAGTAGCGGTTATACCTGAAGGTGCACTAAGTGTTGCTTTTTTTGCACCATTAGCAACAAAAGAACTTCCACTAATAATTTTACCCCCCGTACCCGTAGTGTGCACCGCTTTAACATTGTATTGATGGTTACCAGCAGTTACAGTATTGTCTTCGTATGTTAAGGTTGATTCTGTTACTGTGGTTATTTTAGTATTATCTCTATAAATTTCAAAGCTATATGAACAAGGAAAGCTATTTGGTTTCTGCCACTCAAGATTGATTTTATCGCAATAAACCGCATTAGAGGCGGTTAATTGCGTTGGAGGGCTTAATGTAGGAAAAATTATAGGTATTGACCCAGAATTATTACTTGTATAAGTTAAGCTATAAGGACCAAACCTTACTTCTGAAAATATATTTACCTGTCCGTTTACAATTGCATCTGCGGGTACAGATCTCCATTCAAAATATTGATAACTCAAGGCGCCTTCGTTGTAGCGGTCG
Organism: Bacteroidia bacterium; assembly: GCA_034676125.1. Taxonomy (GTDB): domain Bacteria; phylum Bacteroidota; class Bacteroidia; order UKL13-3; family UKL13-3; genus UBA6183. The sequence goes on along the minus strand of JAUCCO010000001.1, from coordinate 23,236 downwards.
CTAATTACAATGGTATTTGAATTTACTCCTCCAAGGGAATATGCCTTTCCATTTCCCGGCCAACCATCAGACCAGTCATTAGCCTGATTATAATTATTTTCGGCCTTGGCAAATTGCGTATACGTTCCATCACTTTTTTTGTAATAGAAGTTAATATAGGTAAGACTATTATACCCCCTATCTTGGTATAAAAACCGAACCTTAATTTTGCCATTACAATCACCATACATGTATTCTCCTGTAATGTGTGTTGCCGCAGTAAATGGCCCTTGTGCAGTTGCCTCTAAGCCAAAAACAAGGCTTATTAACAGAACACAAAGAATTTTACTAAATAGTGTTTGACATGTAAAAAATTTATTCATAACTTTTTTATTATTGGTGGTAAAAGTAGTTTTTAACATACTTTTAACAAAGCGTGAGGTGTTAATAACTAAAAAAAGTTGATGCACGACAATGTTTTTATAAATAAAATAAATAAAGACAAGTAGTGGGCAATAAATAACCATATATTAATCAACAACATACAAATCTATTTTGAAAGGTTGTCCGCATTTTGTGTCAAGAGTACATGTTGATGTACTACTTAGATTTAAGGAAGGCTTAATATTTTATATAAATTCGTAAAAAAGTTAATGAGTATAAAACTTACCAATAAAGATGCGTTTTTGGCGTTTACCTCTGCTGAATTATTAATTCCAGTAGATGAGATTTTACTTGCTGCAACATTTAGAACTGCTACAAATTGGAGTTCGCTTAACGCTTTAATTTATATATCTAGAATTAACGAAGAAACAGAAGTGCTTATTACCTCATCAGAATTGGCAGAACTAAACACGTTTGAAGACATCTATCAATTGATTGTTGCAAAAACAAATGGCGATAAGTAAACACAAAGGAGTAAACATAACTGCAATTGTAAATGTGCTACCCAAGCAGGTTGTAGATAATATGCAATTATCGCTTATACCTAGTGAAGCCGACAGAATAAAGCTTATTGAACATACAGGAATTAGATATAGAAGAGTTACGGATAAGCCCGTTAAAAGTTTGTTTGAAAGCGGCATAAAACAATTGTTTGACCTATTAAAACTGCAAGCAAGTGATGTTGATGTGTTAATATGTGTAACACAAACTCCTGATGTGGGCATTCCTTCTATTGCATGCAAAATTCATGGTGATTTAAATTTTGGAACGCAAACGCTTTGTTATGATATAAATGCAGGTTGTTCAGGATATGTTTATGGTTTACAAACGGTTGCTTCGATATTATCAACAATTGATAAAAAAAATCCTAAAGCTATTTTATGTTGTGGCGATGTATCAAGCCAATTGCTTTTTAATAATGATACCTCAACCCAACCCATTTTTTCTGATGCCGTTTCGATTACAGCTATAACTTTTGATAAGGATGATGAAGAAAACTACTCGTATTTTAACTTAGAAACATTTGGCGCTGGACAACAAGCCATATATACAGAAACCACCGAAAATAACGAGAAAAAAATGCGATTAAATGGTATTGATGTTTTTGCTTATTCTGTAAAACATGTACCTCAAAATATTAATACTTTACTAGCTGCTGCTAACTTAAATACCGAAGAACCTAGTTGCTATATTTTACATCAAGCCAATAAATTAATAAACGATGCCATTTGTAAAAAACTAAATGTGCCGTTACAAAATGCTCCACAAACACTCGGTAAATATGGCAATACTGCATCAGCCAGTATTCCAATTACTTTATGTGAAAACTTAAACTTAATTACCGATAGAAACAATTTGGTTTTATTGTGTGGTTTTGGTGTTGGATTTTCTATTGCATCTGCCTTAATTAAAATTCCTATTAATTTACCCATTAAACTAATAGAAATATGATTGGAATAGATGTAGTAATTCCTGTTTACCACTCCGAAGCCAATATGGTAAATTTGGTAGATAGCCTAGCAAGTTGGACATTAACAACTCAACTAAAACCAACATTTATTTTTGTGAATGATGGAAGTATTGATAAAACAGGAAACGAATTATTAAAGGCATTAAAGCAGTCTTCAATATCATACAAATTTATTACCCTAGCGCAAAACTATGGCCAACATACTGCAACTGCAATTGGGTTTTATTACTGCACCAATAATTTAATTGCTACAATTGATGATGATTTGCAGCACGACCCAAGTGTGATAGACAGCATGTATAATTGTATGATTAATGATAATTGCGACTTGGTTTATGGCAACTACACCCAAAAAAAGCATAACTCTATAAGAAATATTGGCACCCGAACTTTGCAAAAAATATTGCAAACGGGTGGTAGAGATTATTCGATGGTAACCTCTTGTAGGCTTATTAAAAAATCGGTAATTACTGTTTTTAAAAAGCAACAAAACAAAATATTTTTTATTGATGATTATTTATTGTTGGGTGCACAAAAAGTAAAGTCGTGTATTGTTGAACATAGGGCTAGAGCCATTGGTAAATCTGGGTACACCATATTTAAGTTGATTAAAATGGCCATCAGCATTTTGCTTTTACACTCTACCCTACCACTTAAAATTATTAGTAGATTAGGCTTATGGATGTCGATTGCATTTTTTGTAATGGGCTGTTATTACATTTATAAAAAACTGGCTTTTGATGCAGAAATTGGATTTACATCATTAATTGTGGCCATATTTTTTTCAACCGGATTAATATTATTTTCGCTAGGAATAATTGGTGAATATATAAGGCGCATTTGGGTGTCTAAACAATTATTAGACCATGTGATAATAGCTGAACTTTGCGAAAACTAAACGAATACGGAATAACATTATCTGAATTGGCCGAAGCAGATATTGAATTATTAAGAGGCTGGCGAAATGCTCCAGAAATTGCAGAAAATATGGAATTTACTGGTCATATAGGTAGCGCGCAACAAATGGTTTGGTTTAATGATTTAAGTAAAAAACCAAACTACTACTTTATTATTACCCATCAAAACAACAAAATTGGTTTGATACATTTAAACGAGTTTGATAACCAAAATCTATCGGCACATGCTGGATTATTTATTGCCGAAAAAAAATACACAGGCACAGGTGTTTCACTTGGTGCTTCATTAATGCTTTTAACTTTTGCATTTAATATATTAAAATTAAAAACCGTATACGCAAAAGTTAAACAATCAAACAAGGCTGCAATAAACTATAATATGGGTTTAGGCTTTGTTTTAGATAAGCACTTAAATAGCCAATTCGATTTATATAATTTAACTCCCGAATTATTTAATAACAAATTTGATTCATTGAAAAAACTTGCCCAAAAACTGGCTGAGCATTAACTTATTTTTGTAAAATTTTCCACCTTATTTCGTTTAATAAATACTTAATTTTTTGTTTGGTTGATTTTCCTTCCAACTCCAAATAATTTAATGAAAATAAACTTGGGTTTAACATCCATTTTAAAGCACGCTTATGCATTGGCAATGATGCATAAGGAAATTTATTTATATCAAAAAATGGCTTAAGTTTTGGGTAGATATTTTTGAAAAACTCGTTTCTATTGTGCCAATACATCGCTTTGTTTCTATCAGGCATAACATCCATTCCAATATGAAAAGTAAGATGAGCATCGGGTAAAAACAAAGGATTATTTGCAAACGAAAAAATGTTGTGTAGTAACGTTGCTTCAACAAACGGAATACCAACACAAATATCACCCAAAACAAACTTTGCCAAAAGCTCCTTTTTAAAAACAAAGCAATCAAATCCTGGATGCGATTTTCCTAAATCTGCATACATTAAATCAAGGCTTAATTCATCGTTATATTTTATACTCAACCTTCGTCTGTTTATCACAATTGCATCGTAGCCATTAAGTACATGTTGATGTACCACATTATAAAAATAAGGCATCAAAGCAATGTCGGTATTTGTGTAAATATAATAGTCGGTATCGGGCACTTCTTTTAGCTTGTTTAGTATATCGGCAATAAGCGGAAGCTTTTTACCAACAAGCTGTTTATTAACATCAAGCACCGACCTTTCTAGGTTTGAAAGTTGTAAAAACTCATCAGGAATAATAGCAATATCTTCTTGAAACTGTGTAGTACAAAGGGTAACTAAACAATCGTTTACAGTGTATGATTTTGCGGCTAACATTGACTTAAATGTAATGGGCTGCGACTTGTGTAAGTCGGAGCTTTGGGTTACATTTACCGGATTAATAATATGTGTTAACTTAATCAATGGGCCGAATTTTATTTAACGATGTTCGTAAGTCGGACAATTATACAAAAAACATCGCCTTGTTGTTTTCTGATTATGAATTATTCAGAAAAAAACACTTCTCAACCTTGTGCATTAACCATTTAAATAAACGTTTTTTTGATTCAAAATTATTTTTAACCCACTCGGCAACGGGTGCTTTAGAAATGATAGCAACACTTATAGATATAAAGGCTGGTGATGAAATTATTATGCCTTCGTTTACTTATGTTTCTACAGCCAATGCATTTGTTTCTGTTGGTGCAACACCAGTATTTGTTGATATAAATCCAGATACTTTAAACATTGATGAAAGCCTTATAGAGTCGGCAATAACAACAAAAACAAAGGCCATCATTGCCATGCATTATGCTGGCCATGCTTGTAATTTTATTGCGTTAAAAGCAATTTGCCAAAATCATAATTTAATTTTAATTGAAGATGCCGCAATGGCTTATGGAAATTATTATAACAATAAACCACTTGGTAGCATTGGCGATTTTGGTGTTATAAGTTTTGATATTACTAAACATATTTCTGCTGTGCAAGGTGGGTTGTTATTGGTAAACAATAAAAAATATGCCAATAGGGCAGCAAACATCTATCACATTGGCACCAATCGCGAAGATTTTATTGCAGGAAAAGCTCCACATTATGAATGGGTAGATGTGGGCTCTAAATATCAAATGAACGAATTAAATGCAGCAGTTTTATATGATGATTTATTAAACGAAGAGCCTATTTTTGAACACAGAAAGAAACTATCTTCCCTTTATTATGAGTTACTTAAGCCGTTAGAAAAAAGCGGTAAAATACAATTGATAAACGAAGCGCTGGTTAAAGAAAACATTCATGCATTTTATTTAATTACACAATCAAAAAACGAAAGAGATAACTTAGCCAAATATTTAGCACAAGAAAACATAGAGGCTTATTTTCACTATATGCCATTGCATAATTCGCCCATGGGAGAAAAGTTTAAATACATTGGCACCAACAATACAAATAACATATCTGAACGAATTTTGCGCTTACCAATGCATTCAGAAATTAGTGTAAAAGATGTTGAATTTACAACATCTAAAATTACTCAATTCTATTCTTAAAATGTCTGAGCCAATACAAATCATATCGAGCAAAGATGATAGCTTTTTAGTGTACCTAAAAAAGATATGGACCTATAAGGCATTGATATGGACATTTGCCCGCAGAGATATTAAAGTAAAATATGCGCAAACCTTTATTGGATTAGGATGGAGCATTGTGCAGCCATTAACTGCGATGGTTATATTCTCCTATTTTTTCGGGTATTTGCTAGGTTGGAAAACGGGAGATTTACCTTTCCCATTATATGTATTATCGGGCTTATTAGGATGGAATTTTTTCTCATATATTGTAAACGCAGGTGCAAGTAGTGTTCAGGAATCATCGCACCTAATTAAAAAAATATACTTCCCTAAAAGCATTTTGCCACTGTCAAAAGTATTGGTGGCTTTGGTTGAGCTTTGTATTAGCCTTGTAATTCTTATCCCTTTACTATTTTATTTTAACCAGCCTATTACATGGAAATTAATGTTTGTGCCTTTTGTACTTTTATTTAATGCATTATGTGCACTAACATTGGTATTTTGGGTAGCAGCATTTGCTTATCGCAAAAGAGATTTGTTTCATTTATTACCATTTACCGTTTACTTTGGCATTTGGTTTACACCTGTTTTTTTTACACCAAATTTTTTACCACAAAAAATACAGTTACTTATTACATTTAACCCAATGGCAAGTGTAGTTGAGCTGTGGAGATGGATCTTGTTTGATTTAGCACCAACAAATTATGCATGGCTAGTAACATTGCCTATGGTGATTTTATTATGCTTATCGGGCATGTACTTTTACAATAAAAACGAAAATAAATTTAGTGATTTTGCATGAAAGACGATATAGTAATAAGTGTTAAAAACGTATCAAAAAAATTTGACTTAGCTCATTCTATAGTTGATGAAAACAATAACGCAACATCAATATTATGGGCTTTAAAAGATGTGTCATTTGATATTAAGCGAGGCGAAACCCTTGGCATAATAGGTCCAAACGGAAGTGGCAAAAGCACCTTGTTAAAAATATTATCGGGTGTAACTAAACCAACAGAAGGCACAATTACTATAAAAGGAAGAGTTGCCAGTATTTTAGATATTGGAGCAGGTTTTCACCCAGAACTTACAGGTGTTGAAAACATATTTTTAAATGGGCAAATACTTGGGTTTTCAAGAAAAGAAATAAAAGACAAATTCGATGAAATAGTGGCATTTAGTGGTATTGAAAAATTTATAAATGAGCCCGTAAAAAACTACTCAAACGGTATGTACCTTAGGCTTGCATTTAGCATTCTTGCACACCTTGAGTTTGATATTTACTTGTTTGACGAAGTAATGAGTGTGGGAGATACGGCCTTTAGGCAAAACGTTACAAAAATATTTGCCGCTAATAAAACAGTTGTTCTCGTTTCGCATAATCAGGATGAAATAATTAACACAACAAGCAGGGTTTTAACCTTAAAAAATGGACAGATAATAACTACCGAAGATATTAAGTACTTTACCGAAAGCATAGATTACACCAAAAACAATATAACATTTGAGGATGGTGAAATACTAATAAACCGAAGAGAAGACGACCGAAGAATTTATTTTGATATTGAAACTACGTTTACAAATGGGCATAACTATAAGAAAATATGGGTTGTTCATTTAAAAGACGAACTTGGGAATACAATTCTTTCATATATTGGCTATAATGAAATGGATGGCGTAAAGTTTGTCAATAATAGCTGTTCGATACAAACATTCATTTTCAACAAAAAACTATTTAGACAAGGCGGCTATTCATTGGCTTTCTATCTTACAGAGAATAAGCTTCACAGTAAAATCATGCGGATTGACAGGTACCACTTTTTGTTTAATGAGGATGCAAAAGAAAAACATTATGAATGCAAACATTGTGGCCCAATATTTTATCCAAACACACTTAACAATATTTAATTTATCATGACATTATCACGTGCTAATTTTTTTAATGAGGAAGCAAAAGATGAACAATTTAACCAATTGGGTTATCTTATAGATGCACAAATATCTACTGCAGGCATAAAAAAACTTATCGCCCTTTATGATAAATTAAATATACCCGATTCTTATGGATTTGGGTTTAATGTAGGCTTAAACACTAATGAGAAAGAAAAGCGGAGAATTATGCAGGACGAAATAACCGCAATAATCGAGGATGAAGTTATAGGCAACCTAAATAACAAGTATGTATTTACAGCAACCTTTATGAATAAAGTTCCTGAAGGAACGCACCTCTTACCTCCACACCAAGACTGGACTTTTACCGATGAGAGAATTAACGACTCGGTAATGTGTTGGATACCACTTACCGATGTTGACGAAAAAAATGGCTGTATGACTTTTGTCCCTTATTCTAACCAAATATTCAACTACATAAGGCCATTCCCCTTCCCTTTTGAACTCAATCCAGTACATATATATTCCGACAAACTACTGGGCTTAATGAAGCCCGAGCCAATGAAGGCAGGAGAAATGGTATTCATTAACCACAAAACAGCACACGCTTCCTTTCCCAACTCATCAGCCAATAATCGACTAGCCATTGGCTTAAGTATTGCACCTAAAAATGCAGCACTGCACGTTTATTGCTTAAACCCCGAAAACAAGGGCAAAACTATTTTAAAATATGCAGTTGATAAATATTTCTTAGTTAATCATAACCACCCATCTATTGATATGCAATACCGCAATAATTTGAAATATGATTTTCTTTACCAAGTTATTGATGAAATTGACTATGATTTGCCTAAAATGAGCTGGGAGCAAATAGCTGATTATTTTAAAAGTAAAGGTTTAACATATAATGAGACGCTATTTGATCAACAACCAAATAATTCAGATAAGGCAACCAACAACGAGACGCCTACCTCAAACGAAAAAAATAAAAAAAATAGCTGGTTTTTACGTTTATTAAATTATTTTAAACATAGCTAATAATATAAATTTGTTTGCTGAATTAACAGGTTATCAAATATTTTTTACATGAATTAATAAAGTAAAAATGAATAAAGTTTTTAAAAATATACAAGAGCAATCACAATTTGAGTTGAATGGTTACGTAAACATTCCACTGCTTGATAGCGAAACTTGCGCCAACCTACTTAACTACTATAACAACATAAAAAGCAAAGTAGACGTAAAAAATTCCGTTTATGGCATTTACGTGAGTTTAGATGATAAGGATAGGGCGTTTAAGGATGAAACCATGTTGTACATTCAAGAAAGTATTCAACCAAAATTAGACAATTTATTAGAAAACTATAAAGTTCATTTAGGAGGATTTATTATTAAGCAATCTGATAGTTTTTCATACACCTATCCTCATCAAGATTGGACTTTTGTTGACAACAAAAATCTAGACGATTTCTCGGCAACTATTTGGATAAGTTTAGAAGACCAAACACCAGAAACTGGGTCATTAGGTTTTGTAAACGGCAGCCACAAATTTTTAGATGGCATTGTGGGATCTCCTTCATCTGTATTTATAAATTCTACGCAAGGACATGAGGATTTATTGTTTCAATACTTAAATTTTCCAACAGTAAAAGCAGGTGATGGGCTCGTGTTTAACAACAAATGCGCACATGGCGCAAACCCTAATTTATCAGGTAAAGACCGTATAATTGTTGGCATAGGAATTACCCCAAAAGACGCTAACTTGTATCATTATTTCTTACAACCAGGTACTACTAATCAGGTTTTAAAATTAAAGGTTGGAGAAGACTTTTTTATGGACTATATGAATGATGATTTGATTAATACATACATGCAAGGAAACATTCCGCAAAATTGCGAAGTAGTAGATCAGTTTGAGTTTACAAACAAAAAGCTTAGTACAGGTGAAATGACTAATTTATTAGTTGAAAATGGTTGTATTCAAAATTCATACTCAATTCAAAGACCTGTAGTTGAGCAACAACATGAGGACAAAGAACAAGTTATAGACCAAACAAACACTTCCGAAGCCGACAAGCCAAGCACAAGAGAGAGGATAGCACATTTCTTTAAGGTATACACCCCTTACAATGTATATAAAGAATCAAAATATAGATTAACAGGAAAATACTAACAATAAGAAAATATGGCACAGGTACTAAAAAACAAAGCATTAGACGAAAAGCTTGCTTATGATGGATTTGCTGTAATTCAATTTTTAGACAAATCGAAAGTTGATGAATTATTGTCTTTTTATTTTCAATTTCATAATAACGATATACCTGGTTTTTATGCAAGCGTTTTTTCTGAAAATATTCCATTAAGACAAGAAATAACGCAAAAAATAAAATCGATATATATGCCAATAGTTGAGGAGCACTTTATTAACCATAAATTAATTGGTGGGATTTTTATTGTTAAAACAGAAAAGGAAAAAGAGCGCTTACACCCACATCAGGATTGGGGTTTTATTGATGAGGACAAGTATAGAGCGTTCAATATTTGGGTACCACTAGTAGATGTAAATGAGGAAAATGGAGCTATGAGGGTAACAGCAAAAAGCCACTTATGGTCTAAAAATTATAGGGGGCCAAAAATACCAGATACGTTTACCAATAAGCAGGAAGAAATTTGGCAAAATATGCAAACAATGAATTTAAAAGCTGGCGAAGCATTAATTTATGATGCAAGGTTATTCCATGCCTCCTTTCCAAATCAAACAACATCTCAACGCATAGCAACTGTTTTTGGGGCAATTCCTAACGATGTGCCAATGATACATTATGTTGGCGATAATGAATATGTAGATGTTTACGAAAGTAACGAGGATTTTTTTTTAGGAAGTAATATTAATAAAGGCGCTGAAGTTTTAAAGAAAATAGGTCGTGTAAAAATGACGGCAGATATTAACAAAAACATTCCGAGCTATATGAAAAACAACACAGCTAATAACGACCCTTGGTTTAAACGTTTGTTTGGTATTAAATCGCATTAATCTTTGTAAAACGGGTAAGCAACCAACATGAAAACCAAGGCCACCATTATAAATAATTCAGAAAAAGTAAAAGCCTTTTATGATTTAAATACCGAAAAGTTTTTAGCCGTTTATGGTGAAATTATTCAGGCATTTCGTACCATAAATGTTGCAGATTATTTAGACTATACTATAAAATCGGCTCGTATAAAACCTGGCGAGCATATTCTTGATGCCGGTTGCGGTGTTTGCGGCCCTGCCATATACTTTGCACAACATGTGCCTGAAATTAAAATAGAGGCCTGTACCATTTCTTCTGTTCAACATAACATGGCTCTTAATAGTATTAAGCAAACTAATACCACTGGCTTAATATCGGTTTGGCAGCAAGATTATCACCTGTTATCTCAGAAGTTTAGTGCCAACACTTTTGATATGGTTTATTTCTTAGAATCTTTCGGGCACTCCAATCAAAAAAACCAGCTAATAGATGAATGCTGGGAGGTTTTGAAGCCCGGTGGAAGGATATATATAAAAGATTTATTTAAACGCATTAGCGATGATGAATGGGAGCAGCTTCGCATTAACGAATTATGCGATGATATAAACAAAGCCTATGAATATGAAATTGGAGCGCTTGATTTAGTCATCACAAAACTAAGGTCAAAGGGTTTTGAATTGAGTTTTGTTAAAACTCCAGAAATAGAACTTGATAAATTTGAACATTTATCTATCTCAAATGATTTCCAAAACCTTTTTAATATCGCAAAAATTGACTCATGGGATAACTACATATTTCCAATAGATTTTTATGAAATTATGGCCATTAAGCCTAAACCATTAAATCCTGCTGAAATGCATCTTTATTTTATGAATAAGCGTGAGAAATAAAATACAGAAATATTTATTGTTAGCAAGGGCCTCTCGTATTAGCGATTGGAGATTAAGCTTTATACCACACATTTTTGGCAACCTTTATCTTTGGCTTATTTTGTTTGAAATACAATTAAGCATATCATCAATATTACTCTTACTATTTTCATTGTTAACTTCATTTGGTTTTGCAGCTCTTGGTTACTTTATAAATGAGTATTTTGATATAAAACACGACTACATTGCAGGTAAAATAAACCGATTAAGCAACATAAGTAACACCCAAAAAATATCCCTTCTTTTTGTTATTCTATCATCATGCTTAATTCCGTGGTTGTACCTTCCATATAACAAAATATCAATTATTCTTATCATAGGTCAAATAACACTGTTTTGTGCCTATGCAATGCCGCCATTAAGGCTCAAGCTTAACACTTGGCTTGCCCCAATTATAGACTCACTATATGCCTATATTATACCCTTATTGCTTTCTTACTATACCTATTATTTATTCACTGCAAATACCGCCTCACATCTAACAGCGCTAATTTTAGTATATTCGATATTACTCTTTATCGTGGGGCTTCGAAACATTGTTATACACTATATTAATGATATTTTTAAAGATAAAGCAGCAGGACTAATTACTTTACCTCGTGTACTTGGAGTAAAAAAAACAAACAACTTGCTTTGGTTATTTTTAATTGCGGAGAGTATAATTAGCTTAGTATTTATTGCACTTGCATCAATGCAATACAAAATCCTTCTGGTTTTAGTTGCTCCGTATGTTTATATTGTTTATAGGGCTTATTCAAGCAGAAAGTCCCTTTCAAACCATTTAATTGTAAATCAAAAAACAAGACACTTACCTGATGCCTTTTACCAGTTTTATGCACCTTTATGTATTTTATTTGCGCTAATTGTAAAGCATCACAACTGGGCCATTTTAGTGCCCATGCACTTTTTTCTATTTATACCTCGATTTAAGTTTCACCCTATAAAAAGCTGGTTTCAGCGTATTAATTTTAAACTGTTTTTTATTGGAGTAAAGCAATTGGCAAGTTGGGTTGTTAATTACACAATATTCTTTCTGTTTTTAATTGTTGGAGTAAATTTACGTAAGGAAAAAACATCGGCAATAAAGTATCTAAAAAAGAAATTAAAATTTAATAACCAGTAGTGATAAATTGTTGATGAAGCCAATAAAAGAAGACGAGAATTGCGCTTATCCATCAACTAATTTAATACAAATAAAAGTTAACGCATACAAGCTATGAGAATATTTTTAATCATTTATGTTTTACTAACTTCAGCACTCAGTTTTTCTTGCAAAAAAACAAACCACAATATCGAAATAAAAGCACTCCAAAATACAATTATTGCACCAAATAATCAACAAATAAACACACAGAATAAGGAGGTATTTAGCTGCACTTTTAATCAACAATGTTTAAACCAGAATATACAATTAAGTTATGATGATGCTATTATTAAACTAAACGCAACTTTTGACTCTATTGCACAATTATCATTTAATAGGGCGACTAAAACTTACCTCAAATGTTTAACCATTGCTAGTTTTGCCTCAAGCTTATTTAGCAGTCAGTTTTTGGGAAGCAAATTTGGCTTGTCTAACCATAAAATAAGCATAGCCAATTGGCAAAACATGAGTTTGGCGCAACGTTATCAACAAGGTAACGACAACACATATCCAACTTGGTGTGGCGATAGAAGTGCATTTTACATTAAATTACTTGATAGTTTATTGCACATAAAAGCTACCGAAGTTAGTATTCCAGGAATTCACACTTACCCAATTATTACTATTGAAAACAATCAATATATTATTGACCCATATGATTTATTTGTGGCAATTGATACCATAAAAGGTGAAGTAGTAGACTACGAATCATTAAAAAATAAAATTTACAAATCGTTGGTTATTTATGATGTGAAACACGAGTTTGGAAAATGTGTTGAATTAATTTCTGATAGTTTGTACAATAATCTATTACTTAAATACGGACAAACAGACACTGCAATTTGTGCGCTCATTAGTACTTACTTTAAAACAGAAGGAACTGCGTTACTTAATCAATCAACCATTTGCAAACCATACACACCAATTAATAATACGTTTGAAATATGTGCCGTAAATTCGCCACAAAGCGGTTATGCAATTACTAGCGAGTTTAAGTTTAATAGCACGAAACATCACTTGCCAAATTTTTTTCGACAATATTTTGGATATAAGTGTAACTAAAACAACCTTTACTTTACCAAATTAATTATTATAAACTAAACATGTGCGGAATTGCTGGATACATAAACAATAAAGAAGAAGTTAATGAGGCGCTTTTTACAGCCATGTTAAATACACTTGCACATCGCGGGCCAGATGATGCCGGCATTTTTATTGATGAAAACAAACACCTAGCTTTAGGTCATCGTAGGCTTTCTTTTTTAGATTTAAGTGCTGCTGGCAAACAACCACTTTGCAATAAAAACCAAAATAGTTGGCTTACTTTTAATGGCGAAATTTATAATTATTTAGAGTTAAAAGAAGAACTAAAACCCGATTATAATTTTGTAACAAATACCGACACGGAAGTGATTATTGCGGCTTATCAAAAGTGGGGAATATCTTTTATAAACAAGCTTAATGGCATGTTTGCTTTTGCTTTGTTTGATAAGGAATTAAACAAACTATATTTGGTTAGAGACCGCTTTGGTATTAAGCCGTTGTATTATTATGCTGATGATACAACCTTTATATTTGCTTCAGAAATTAAAGCAATTATTGCTTCAAATATTCCTAAAAAAGAAATTGATTTTAGCGCATTTGCAGATTATTTTGTATACCGATATATTCCTTCACCCAAAACAATTTGGAAAAACATTTCGAAAATTCCTCCTGCACATTTTTTAGAAATTAACACGCAAACATTACAGTATACGCTCACTGAATATTGGCAATTAAATAGTGCAAACCATACATCAAACCAACAAGACATTATTGAGCAAACAAACCAAATTTTATTAAACTCGGTAAAAGAACACGTGCGGGCAGACGTGCCAATTGGTTCTTTTTTAAGTGGTGGATATGATAGTAGCGCAATGGTTTATTATATGAAATCTTTGGGGCTAAACCCCGAAACGTTTTCAATTGGATTTAATAATTGGGATAAAAGCGAAGACCAATTTGCCAAAACAGTTGCACAACATTTACAGGTTAAAAACTACTCGGTAATTGCTGATGAACAAAGCTTAAATTACCTAGCAGTAATGCCAGATGTGTATGATGAGCCTATTGCCGATATCTCAATTGTGCCTACTTATATGGTGAGCAAACTCGCTGCAAAAAATGTTAAGGCGGTATTAAGTGGCGAAGGTGCTGATGAAATTTTTGCAGGCTACACTTGGCAACAAGAGTTTTATAATAAAAACTATCCAAATGGCTTAATTCAAAAAATAAAAAACAAAATTAACCCTATTGATACCGTTGCATTTTATGCCAATGCAATGGCCATGGGTTGGTTTGATGGTGAAGAGTTAAAACAATTGTTGCACCCCAATTTACATAAACATATACCCGAAGATGTGCATTGGTTTTACCGCAAACATTACAACAAAAATTTAACTCCGCTTAAAGCTATTCAGTATTTAGATATGAAGTGTTTTATGGCCGAGTTGGTTTTAACTAAAGTGGATAGGGCAAGCATGGCAAACTCATTAGAAGTTAGAGTTCCGTTTTTAGACCACACCCTTTTTGAAACCATTTTTTCGCTAAAAGAAGCCACTTATTACAATCGAGTTCAACCAAAAAAACTGCTGTATCAAAACATTAAAAACCACTTGCCAAAACAAATATTGGCCCGTAAAAAACAAGGCTTTGTAGGGCCCGACAGCTATTATATGAATCTTGATTTTTATAAAAAAGAACTGGCCAATAGCCAATTGGTTAAACACAATATTATTAACCAAGCCTACATAAATAACTTGCTTAAGGAAACCTACAACTGGAAATTGTGGAAAATTTTGGTGGTGGAAAACTGGTTCAAAAAATGGATTGTAAATTAATATAATGCTGTTTTTGTAGCCTCAAAAGATGCTGCAAAAAAGCTGCAACATCCACCTCGCAACAGTAAGTTATTCTTGTTTATAAATATCCTCTTGTTTTTCTATATCATACATTGTAGTAACCCGCAATTGATAATAAGCTTGCCAATATGCAGCAATAGCACTTAGGTATCCTTGTTTGGCTTGTTGTTGTTGGTTTTGGGCAAGTAACAAATCTGTGTAGGTTATTTTGCCTACCTGGTATTTATTATAACTTATTTCGTACCTGCGTTGAGCGATACTATCTGCAAATTCGGCATTACTAATTTGTTGTAATGCTAAATTATATGCTTGTAGTTGGCTCATTATATCATTGGTAATGCGTTGTTCTAATTGTTGTAATTGAAGTTGTACATTCTTTAACTGGTAATCTGCAATTTTAAAACTGGCAGCATTTGCACCAGAGCTAAACAATGGAACTGCAATACCTACCGTAGCATTTTGCTGAGTAAGTAAATTTTGATAAGCACTGTTTAAAACTGGTGCTGATTGATTGCTACCATAACCTGCAATTAAACTCAAACTTGGTAAACGGCTTAATTTAGCCCGCTGTAAAGCTGCTTCATTTTGTAATTGAAGTAACCTTTGTTGCTCGTATTCGGGACTGTTGTTTTTGTAAGAAGCTATTAATTGAATTACTGTTTTTTCGCCTATTGGATAGATTACTTGCGTGTTTGGTTTGCTACCAGCTAGTGTAAGTGCTGTTTGTGGTATGGCTAACAAGTTACAAAACTTAATCTTCTGCAATTCATAATTTGATATAACTTGCTGCAATTGCGTTGTTACATTTATTTGTTGCAATTGTATTTGCAGGTATTCTTCTTCGCCTATTTTACCCAATTTTAATTTGAGCGTTGCTGTGTGTAATAAGCTATCAGTATTTATTTTATTGGCTTGTAATAGTATAAGTTGTTGCTGTGTTTGAAGCAATGCATTAAATTGATTGCATACATCCAATGCCAATTGCTCCTGTTGTTTAATAAAAACTTTTGAACCAATTAATTTATTTACACGAGCAGTTTTTATACTTAATGCCGTTTCATTAAACCGAAACAAGGGCTGGGTAAGGCCTAATACAAAAGGTTGGGTATTAAAATTTGTAGTTCGGTTTCCGCTTAACCTATCAAACCTGTTAATGTTACTACTGGCTGTAAATGTACCACCAGTAGCTGCAATTTTTTGGCTAACACTAATACCCAAATTGCTGTATGCCTGCTCTACTGTTGTAAATTTTATGGTTCCATCTGGCTGGGTTACACTGGTAATGCTGCTGTTATAACCTGGCAAGTTGGCATTTAGGTTTACTTGCGGAAACAATTGTGCTTTTTGCAATCGATAGGTTTGGTTAGCTATTTCGTAATTGTTTTTATATAGCTGCGCATTGATGCTGTTTTGTTGAGCGATAGTTATTGCTTCGGGGAGGGTAAGCACTTGTTGGGCTGATGTCTTGAAATAAAAGCAAAGCAGAATGTTTAGAAAAATAAAACTTCCGTACTTTTTTGTTGAAATTTTAATGCTCCGATTAGTTAGCATGTGTCGGTTTATTATACTTTTCTTTTGCTATTTTTGCCTTATAGTATTTTTCCAGCAATTGATAAATCATCATTTCTTGAAAACGTTGGTTTTCTGAAAATAAACGATTAACGAACATATGAATATAACTTGGCATCAATTCATCAAGTGTTTTTCCTGTTGAATTTGATTGAATCTTGTTTAGAATTGAAGCACATTCTTTCATCTGTTTATCAAAACTATTTTGGGCAATTGAATGAATATCTGCTTGAGGTGCTTTATTTAAATTGCTTTTATCAAACAAACTGAATATTTCGGGTGATAATTTGCGGTAATCATCTTTTATTTTATCTCTCAACATAGCAGAATTTTGTATGCCAAATTCTCTTCCATAAGCAGTTGCACCTTGTTCAATAAGTAGCAAACTCGTTTCTAGCGTATAGCCAAATGATTCGTATATCTTGGCAACGCCAAGCAAGCCAATAATGAAGCGTTGTTTCAGCGTTTCATCTGTAGAAATATGTTTCAATAAAGATAAAACAGTTATACTATTTATATAAAAAAACTCTTCCGATTGTTCAATCGTTCCATGTCCATATCTTTCTAATTCACGATGGTAAGAATCTGTTTGAATTTTCCATATCAACCCATTTTTTACTAATGGTGAAACCTCTTTTTGTAACAGGTTATACAACGCATTATATGATGATGAACTGCTTAATTGAAAACGTATTCGTAAATGATTCTTAGGGTCAGCATAACGTATAAAAAACCACTTTTTTATTACGCCATCCTTTATGAGTTTTTTAGTAATTTTATCTATTTGTTTAATTAGTATTTTATCTGCTGTTTTGGTTCCTGTATAAATTTTAAAATATATCCATTCACTGTATGGCTCAAAACTTCGTTGTGTACTGCTATTATTTGTGGATTTTAATGTGACAATCCTCGGTTGTATGTTTTCATCATTTCGTTTTATAAATGGGATAATAACTTCATTGGTATAACCATTCCCATTTTCATCATTTACAAGTAGATTATTTTCATTAAATAAACACTCGGTAAGTTTTATCTGATTGCTTTTTTTTGAGGCATCTAACAATATTTCAATGCAAAGCGGATTATTAAAGTTAAGTAAAAGTTCATTATCCCCTTCACTTAAATAGGCACTTGCCGGCAAGCTGAATTCAGCCCTTAATTCGGCAAATTTTATAACTTGTTCTTCTTGCGTTAACTTTAGCAATGGTTTAAGTTTTGTAGAAAAAATATTCCAATAGGCAGGACATAAAATGTGGTTCTTATACGTTACTCTGGGTAAAAAATATTCATTACCTAAAAATCCCCAATTCCATCCTAAGTAGCTTTTAATGCCTTGATGCTGCAAATCGCATAAGAAATGATAAATAGGTAAACCCATTGCAGCGTAGTTATGTGCGTTTGCCATCCGTGGCAATATTTCTTTATTTAGTATTTTTGAACGCAGTATAACTTTATCATTTTTTACACTTATCATCAAATCATTTACTTGTATCTGATTTTCTTTAGGTAAGGTACTCATGGCTAAGTAAGGAATTTCGTACTTACGATAATGCGGTCGTGTAAGAATATTTCCTAACCTACCTTCTGATATATGTACAATTTCTGCGAATACTTTATCGGGTTGCAAGGCTTCTTCTTTTGTTGCCAGCTCAACACACAATTTCTTTATAGACTCATCTAAATGACCAAACCTACCTGGCAGTATCATTGCATTATTACTAACACCACCCCAAACTATTTTTGTGGTATCGTCTTCTCTTAATAATTCGCCCATAAAAGCAAAAGTATCAGGCAAAGAATGGTTGGGCGTTTTAAATGCCTTTAGATCTTCATCGGTTAACACAATTTCATGTAAGTTTTCTTTTTGAGCTTTTACATACAAATCAAATTTAAACTTTGCAAATACATCCCAAAGCATATTGTTTTTATTGCTGCTTCGGTATTCGGTTTCACTTACAGCATTTTTATAGTTAATGCCAATATCTGTATCCAATACTTCAAGTAAGGGTACTTCCGCTTCTTCAAACCTTTCGTAAAAAGCACGTTTAAATTTCGAAAGAATGCTTTGGCTTTCATCAAATGGCGTTAATTTATTCAGTACTTCTGCCGCCTCTAGTATTTGAGTTGCAATATCTTGGTTTAAATTAGAATGTATAGTCTGTTTTAGGGTATCTACCTGAATAAACCTACTTTCATTGATGGCAGTTTTAAAATAAACAGATAATAATCCTTTTATCTTTTCTGTTTTTGTAATGATGGATTCATCAGCACTTAAAATAGTATTTACTTTAGTAGGTAAATTTTTGTATGCTTCAAATTTACTAAGTTTTTTAAACAATACCGTTTGATATTCGGCACCACTAACATTAGGGTATAGCTCGCTTATAAGCACTTGGCTTTGTATAAGTTCAGATAAATACTGCTTGGCTTCAAGTTCATTAAAGCCAAACTGAGTAATAGTATTTACACAATCAGTGTAGGTGATTCCATTTGTTGCAGCCTTAATCAATTTATACAGCACAATATTGTCATCAATAGTTACCAAATGAAATATAGTACGTTTGTTTTGCGTGTTAAATTCGTGGTAACGCCATTTAGTGGCTACTTTGTATAAACTGGTATTAGGGTAATAAACAAGCTCTATTGTTAATGCATCATCTTTGCATAAATCATGGTATAAATTTACTAAATAATCCATATCAAGCCTAAGCTTAGGGTATGGCTCCGACTTAATGGTTATTTGTGTTTCATTTTCATTAATTGTTGCAGTATGCAATCCTGCAAACAAACCGTAAGGCGTGCAACGTGTATAAGCACGAGTGTAATATTTTAGTATACTTTTGGTAAGTTTTCCATCTAATTTATCTCGGTGGTTAACCTTTTGTATTTGCTGGTACAATACGGATGAAGCAATAAATAGTGCATTCCCTAAAAGTGGTTCTTGAAAGCAAGTTTGTATTTCGAACAATATTGGATTGCCGATCTTAATAAATGGTATGAGAGTAGACCTAATAATAGGAGTTGAAATAACATAGTTATTTTGCATCAATTAACTCAACATTAAACATTCATCCCAAATTGGAAGACCAGGATATAAGATACTTAGATATACTAGGCCTACTCCGGTTATTCCATCAAGTAATGCATATGAATTTTCATATTTATTTGTACCGTCAATATTTGGATTAAAAAACATGTAGCGGTCTAATTCCATTGAGTTTGCATTTGCAAACAATAATGTTGCTTTGAGCCAAACATTTGATGCTATTCTATATTCAAGCTTATTGGTTTTATGATACATTTTGTAGAATAAATATGTGGCTCCAGATGAACCATGACAAAATCCTGAATCAAAAATCATACATTCCTTGTTGTCTCTTTTTGTTGAGCTATTAATTAAAGCGTTTACAGAAAGGGTTATTAGAGGTTGGTCATTTAATAGCACACCTGTATTATACAATGTATAGAAAGCACCTAGGTCTCCATAACACCATGTTAAACGAGTTTGCTGCCTTTCAAGCTTATTGTCCCATTTTATATGAGGAAGGTAGGAATTATGTTTTTGCTGATCATCAATGTTCTTCATTATAAAATTTATTGTTGCATTTAATACACGCTTGGATCTTCGCGCATAATATTCTTCTTTAATACATTTAGTAAAAAAATAAGCAATGCCAGCATAACCATGAGCCAAACCAAAATCAAATACATCTTCATTTGTTTTGTGCATTTTTCTTTTTATTGTTAGTACATTATTATTCAAATGCGATTCAAAAAAAGTCAATATTATCTCAATTGCTTTTCGATTACCTCTCTTGATAAAATATAAACCGATTCCTAAGGCTCCATTCAACAAATCATATTCCCCATTCCGAATAAATCTCATTAAGTCTAACATTAGCAGCTCATCGATTGATTTCAATGTATCTTCAGATTCTTCAATATAGGATTGACTCTCCAAAAATGTTATGAACCAACCCCATCCAGCCAATCCAATTGAAAATATTGACTCTTGCTTATTATTTTCTATTAAAGTTAAGCTTTGTTTAATTAAACTGTCAAGTTTGTTTTTATATTGTAATTTTTTTGTTTGTTTATATTGCAAATACATGTACAAGCTAATTCCTGTCAATCCATCATATAAACCAATTTTTAAGCTATCATTAGGTTGTTTTAATAAAATAGTAGCAATTCTATCCGTCTCAGCTTTGAGTATTTCATTTAATGATTTCTGCATGAAGAAAAGCGTAATTAACTTTTAAAAATAGGTTTTGCCCCAGTTGTTTTATTAAAAAACATAATCCCATCATATTCATCAACAATGCGTGTTCGTTTAGTAACGTTATATATTCTGTATGATTTAGTTTTAGGCACAGATATTAGGTGAATGTTTCGTATCGTAATTTGTTTATTGAAAATATTATCTGAATTGTTATTCATGGTATCAAAAGTTGAAACATCAATAAAAACATTTGGATAAATTAGTTTTGAAAGTTTATAATCTAACGAATTATGCTTATTAAAAGCAGGTATTTTTTGCGTGGTTGCCATTCCAGTAATCATATTTTGATAGCCCAATTCTCCCTCTTTTAAAAAAAATCCAATGCAATAGTATAAGGATTGATACTTTTTAGATAACCAAGCCCCCATTGCTTCCGCACCAGCAATATTAAAAGACTTCAAGATATGTTCGTTGTGAGCCCATATTATGCTTTTATAACTTAAGCTATCTATTACTTTCATAACATGTTGAGCCATGTAAAAATCTCTCTTCTTACTTATCTCAATAATGTCTTTTGATTTCTTACAGTCGATACTTTGATAAAGTAAATTTGCAAGCTCCAAAAAATCTACTTTTTCATTACTATCACCAAATGGATAATACGCTGCTGCTTTTTCAAGTTCGTTTAATAAAGTTAAACTGCTGTTTGTGCTTGTTTTTAATCCATTTTTACTGATTGATTCAAGATGTTCGTATGAGTCTTTCGTTAAAATAGTTTCCAACCTATAATTTACTATTAATTTTCGTGCGATATTTATCGACCATTGTATATCAATACCAAAAAACCTGACCTTGTCAGTGTCAGGTTTAGATGTATTATAACTTTTTAACCAAATCAATAATTCCCTAACTTCTTCAACCATCCAAGCTTTAGTACCAAGTTCAAAAAGTAAGGAATCTATGTTGCCCTCGCCTTTAGAAATATATTTGTCAATGTTTTTAGAGGCTACAACGTCTGCTTCGAATATTACAGCTTTAAATCCCAGTTTTGATACACTATATTTTATTATCTCACTTTTTTTTACGAAATATTCGCTTGTAGCATGAGTATTCTCACCTAAAGCAATTATAATTTTATCTTGAAATATAGCTCTAAATTGTTTAGGCATATTGTCACTAGTAATTGAATCCGCATTCAAACTACATTCATTTATTTTTTTATACTCTAATGGTTGTCCAAAAAGTATTTTAACAGTAAAAAGAGAAATAAATAACCACAATATTTTCATTTTGTTATATTATATGTATGATAACAAGTCCTTCACTGATTAGTAAAACTAACTCTAATCAATAAAGGACTTGAGTAAAGTTAAACTATATTCGGTAAATCTGAGGTCCCATCAAGAATTGGGTAATCGTTCGTATCAAATATAGGTTGCCAACCACCAGGAATTGTTGCACCATCATAAGCATCTGCAACAGTAACAAAAGCACAGTTTTTTCTTGAAGGGATACAAGAATCGGTATCCTCGGATGTGCAACATAAATCATTACCAACTGTGATTCCAGTAGGTGGTGGACAACAACTCGATTGGCAGTTTCCGAAACTTGTTGTCCACATAAGACCTCCTTGAATACCAGACATCTCAATCTCATTTAACTGAAGAATTGTCTCCTTGTTCAACTGCAACTTCAATTTTTTTGATTTCATTTCTCTTTGCGGTTTATCAATCAAAACCAGCTGAAAACTTTAGGTTAAAAATAAATAAAAATTATTATTTACCAACAACCTTTATGCGCAGTGGGGTTTGGTAAATTGTAATACAAGTTTCTGTAAAAAAAATGTATAGCACAATAGAAGAAGTTCTATTGTAAAAAGAAAAATAGAAAAAGTTCTATTGTGGTTGTCATTCAATTTGTCTAATTATGTATCATTATATGAAAACAATAACCATTATTGACGATTGTCATTTAGACTCACAATTACTAGTTTCTTGGCTCCAAACAGCCAATAGTTACAAGGTAGTAAACATTTACCATAGCGGCCTTGATGCCATTAAACAAATTGAAATTGCACAAACTGATTTTTGCCTAATTGATGCTTGTATGCCCTTGTTAAATGGAATTGAAACCGCTGTTTTACTTTTGCAAAAAGGGTATAAAGGAAAAGTAATTTTAATAAGCCACGCATATTACA